>WRGS01000231.1 GCA_009787075.1 Paludibacter sp. | reverse complement strand
GGTCCGCAAACTGACGACCACGATTTTAATTTTAAATTAAAACACGCGCAGGGTTTTCTCAAAGAGGGAAACAAAATAAAAGCGTATGTTTTTTTCAAAGGGCGGTCTATTTTGTTCAAAGAACAGGGCGAAGAAATTTTGTTGCGTTTTGCAAATGAGCTCGAAGAATTAGCAAAGGTTGATTCTATGCCGCGCTTGGAAGGAAAGCGAATGATACTTTTTCTTTCGCCAAAGAAAAAATCGTAAATATGATTTGTGATTTTTAAGTTTGATAAAAAATTTAATAATAAATAAAATAAAAAGAAGATGCCAAAAATGAAGACTAATTCCGGTGCTAAAAAAAGGTTTGCCCTTACCGGAACAGGTAAAATTAAACGGAAACACGCTTTTAAAAGTCATATTTTGACTAAAAAAACAAAGAAACAAAAGCGCAATCTGACACACGTTTCGATGGTGGAACGCGCTGATGTTAAAGAAGTTAAATCTTTACTTTGTTTAAAATAAAAAATTGTTTTCAAGTTATTAACCGAGAGTTTAGCAAAATAAAAAGTGCGAAAGTAAAATTTTGCCGCTAACTTTCACAAAATCATTTTAAAAATTATGCCACGTTCAGTAAATCACGTTGCCTCGCGCAACAGAAGAAAAAGAATTTTATCATTAACACGCGGTTACATCGGCGCAAGGCGCAATGTTTGGACAATCGCAAAAAACACTTGGGAAAAGGGGTTGCAGTATGCTTACCGCGATCGCCGCAACAAAAAGCGCAATTTTCGCGCTCTTTGGATTCAACGTATCAACGCAGGAGCGCGCTTGGAAGGACTTTCATATTCGCGCTTGATGGGTGCGTTGCACAAAGCAGGTATCGAAATGAACAGAAAAGTACTTGCAGACCTTGCAATGAATCATCCCGAAGCATTTAAGGCGATTGTTGATAAAGCAAAAAATTCGTAAAAAAAATTTTCATAACGAAAAAGAGATTGTTTCATAAAAGACAATCTCTTTTTTTTACAAATATTATTACAAAAAAACTTTTAAAAAAAAAATAGTATATACAAAAAAAATAGTAATTTTGCATTTTTAATGTAAGTCATTGCTTTTTATTGAAAAAACAATGCTCATAAGCAGCGATAAAATAATTTTCAGAATAAGTACAAAATCAAAACATATTAAAAATAATGAATAAAAAATTTAGATTTTTGATGATTGCAATTTTGACGCTTTTTTGCATACAAAGTGGCAAATTGCAGGCGCAAGATGAGTATATTCTCGAAGGATTCCGACACAATTTGGCTGTATGGTTTGGAGCAGGATATTCACGTTTGGGACACGGTATTAACCAAACGCAGGACGTTACTTATGCCCGAGACCTTTCTTATTATTATCAGCGAACAGGAGTAGAAGATATTTCATTAGGAACAAAAATTCCCGGTGGATTCGGCGGCATGCTTGGCGTTGGTTATCAGGGAAGTATTGGCAAATTTATGTTTGGAGCGGGCGTGGAATTTAATTATTTAAATTCTAAAACTACATTTAATAATTTTGAACAACATATTGATTATTACTATCCTTACTTGCAGAATGGGTTGGACATCATTTATAATTATAAATTCAGTAAAGTTTCCGATGTTCAAAATGCAGGTTATGTAAATATTCCGTTTAATGTTGGCTATCGGTTTAACGATTTGTTTTATGCAACAGTAGGCGCAAAATATGGAGTAAATTTTCTGGGTTTTTCTTCTTCAAAAGGTAAATTCAGCGCAGAAGCAGACGACCCTCAATTTATTGATTTAATGACTGATATTCCAAATCACGGAATTATTAATAACAAAGAAATCAGCGCAACAAAAGAAGGATTGAAATTTAACGCCAATTTTATTGGCTCGGTTGAGTTTGGCGTTTATCTTGATAAATGGATTTATGGCGCGCCTCAACGCCGCGACCGTCAGAGAAATTATGAAAAGCGGATTTCATATCGTGTGGGGCTGTTTGCAGATTATGGATTTGCTGATATTCATAATAATAATATTGATATGAGTGATTATTTGCAAGGAAACGGCGGTTTGATTTCCCGTCCTGATATATTAACTGCAAATAATGTTAATATGGGTTTAAATCCTGCAGATGTCAAAATAAATTCTGCTTTTAAATCGCCCGAATCGTTTGGCAAAAAAGTTAATTCTATGCTTATTGGCGTGAAATTTACCGCGTTTTTCGACCTCACTCCCGACCGCAAATATGTTCGTCCAGTGCGTCCGCGCTTTACTGCCCGCGTTATAGATTCGGAAACGGGTGAGGGAATTCCTGCTCTACTTTCGCTCAAAAATAATCAGGGGCGGCAAGTGGGAAAACTTACTGCAAATCGCAAAACAGGCGTTGCCTCGCGTTTGATGGCTGACGGAACTTATTCGCTTGATGTTACAATGAACGATTACGAGCCATTTACAGATAATATATCGCCATCGACAAAAGCGGATACTATGGTTATTCAACTTGTGCATAAACCTGTGCTGACAGTTAAAACGATTGACTCTGAAACAAAACTTCCTATTGCTGCAACAATTATTGTAAATGAATCGGCAACGGGAAAACAAATTTTCCAAACCAATGCCGACAGCAAAACGGGCGAAACTTCTCGAATTATGGAAAAAGGGAATTATATTGTTCTTGCAGCCGCTCACGGTTATATTTCCAATTCAGCAAATGTAACAACGCAAGGCAGAACGGCGGCAATTATTGAACTTGACCCAATTAAGCCTGAAGTGCCAATTGTACTCGAAAATCTGTTCTTCGATTTCAACAAAGCGACAATCAAACCTGAAAGCGAGCCTGAATTGAAGAAATTGTACGAATTGCTTATTGAAAATCCGAATATAAAGATTCATATTGTTGGAAATACTGATGATGTGGGTAGCGATGCTTATAACGATAACCTGTCGAACCGCCGCGCAGAATCGGTTTATAATGAAATGGTAAAACGCGGTATTCACAAATCGCGCATGACATTTGAAGGCAAAGGAAAACGTAATCCTGTTTGCACTGCAAACGACAGCGACGAATGCCGTGCAAAGAACCGCCGTGTAGAATTTACCATTACCGAAAAGTAAAACTGTAAATATATTATTCATAAAAAAAAGTATGAGGCTACCTCAAGCAGCCTCATACTTTTTTTATGGATATATGGAAAAATATTATTGATAATCAGGCAAATAAATCTTGCTTATTTTGATGGCGAATTAGATGCGGTTATATTTCATCAATTATTCTAATCGTTACATTTCTTTTTTTATGACCTTTATCTACATATTTTTGAGCGATTACTATTTCATCAAATTTGTACTGTATGTCAATAATCCATATTTATTATTTTAAAAATTTCTGTTTCATTGTCATTTGTGTACCAAAATATTTTTAAACAATTCCTTTCATCATATAAAAAGAAACAAACTCAAAGCCATTATAAACATTCCAGCAATAAGTCCTGAAATGGATATATGATGTTTACCGTATTTTTCGGCTGTAGGCAAAAGTTCATCTAATGAAATATACACCATAATTCCTGCAACAGCAGCCAACACAATGCCATTTACCGCAGGCGACCAAAATTGCATCAATAAAAAGTAGGCAATCAATGCACCCAAAGGTTCAGCCAACCCAGACAAAAAAGACAGCCAAAAGGCTTTTCGTTTGTTGCCTGTGGCGTGATATATAGGCACAGACACGGCAATGCCCTCAGGTATATTGTGTATTGCGATAGCAATTGTAATTGGTATTGCTACCGAAAGTCCGCTTAATGCCGATGTAAAAGTGGCAATGCCTTCGGGAAAATTGTGAATTGCGAGCGACAGCGCAACAACAATTCCTGTGCGGTGCAACGATTTTTGGTCGGCATCGGGTTTGCTCATATCCTCCACGCTTTGCAATTCGTGCGGATTGTTGGATTCTGGAATCAAAAAGTCAATCAGCGTAATCAAGGCAATTCCGCCGAAAAAGGCAAACAACAAATATAATGTTCCTGTTTTTTCGCCAAAAATTTGTGTTAATCCTTCTTTGGCTGTAGGCATTAACTCCATAAACGACACATACAACATTACGCCTGCTGAAAAACCCAACGATGCGCATAGAAAATTTTTGTTGGTGCGTTTGAACATTAAAGCAATCAAACTGCCTATGCCTGTTGCAAGACCGGCAATCATAGTCAATCCAAAAGCAATCCATATTGTTCGTTGCTCAAACATCATTTGTTTTTATTTTTTTTGTTAAAAAACGAGAAATAAAATTATTTTTTCACGCAGAACTTTCGGCAACGCGCTTGATTTTCAACCTTTTAATGTTAATTTTTGTTTTAACCTACCAATGCGTTATAACTTTCTGCCGAAAGCAATTCGTCTATTTGCGCAGGATTCGTAACAACAATCTCAATAATCCAACCTTTGCCGTAAGGGTCATCATTGATAAATTCGGGGAAATCTTCGAGGTCGCTGTTGAAATTCACAATATCGCCATCGACAGGCATCAGCAATTCGGAAACGGTTTTAACCGCCTCAACAGAACCAAACGCTTCTTCTGCTGCCAAGGTTTCCCCAATAGTTTCAACTTCTACAAACACGATTTCGCCCAATTCGCTTTGCGCAAAATCGGTAATTCCAACAAAGGCATGATTGCCTTCCACACGCAACCATTCGTGGTTTTTCGTGTATTTCAAATTTTCAGGTAAATTCATTTTTTAAAAAACTAAAATTTTAAAATTAAAAATAATTAAATCAACAAATAATTCATCAATTTACGGAAAATACATCAAACAATGAACAGGATAATGGTCGGAATGTTTTTTCTTATCAACCTGCAAATCACTTGTTTTCAGGCATTTATCGCATAAAATATAATCAATTCTCAATTTATAAAATCCTCTGTCGTAAGTAAGACCAAATCCCTTGCCCGACTTAACAAAAGCATCGTTAAGTCCTTTTTTTACAGTGGAATAAGTGTACGAAAACGGCACATCATTAAAATCGCCGCAAACAATGGCTTTGTGAGGCGATGTTTTTATTAATTCAGCGATTTGCTCAGCCTGCCCCGCACGAATTTTTGCCGCCTCACTGAGTTTTTGAGCGAGAAGCTTTGTTGTTTCTGTCAAATCTGCGTTGTTTGGCTTTTCAATAATTTTGTTGATGCGGGCATTATCCATTGCCGTAATTTTATTTGATTCCAAATGCAAATTAAAAAAACGATAAATAGAATCATTTATTTTAATATCTGCATAAATTGCAGAATTATACGCCGATTTTATATCAATATTTTGCTTTTTGACAATTGGAAATTTTGAAAAAATCGCCATTCCACTTTCCTGCAAAGATACGGAATTATTTCGATACCATATATATTGATATTTGTAATTTTTAAAAATTTTGTTAATATCCTCATTTGTAATATATTCAGGCTTTTGACTTATGCAAAATTCCTGCAAAAGTATAATATCTGCATTTTGACCAAGAATATAACCATAGCCTGAAGCGGTATCTGATGGCGAATATTTTTTAAAATCAAAACTGCTCATTGTATTATATGTCAGAATTTTAACAGTCGTTTCTTTGCCTGTCAAATCGGGCGTACCTCTAAAAGCCTGATAAGTGCGCCCAACCACCGAAAACGAAAACAACAGCACAATTCCTGAAACCAATGCTGATTTTTTTAATCTGATAATCCAAAATAAAAAGAATAAAATATTGACTATCAACAGATAAGGAGATAGCAACGACAAATTGGAAATCAGCGGGAAACTGTTCGGATTGATGCTGCCCGCCGCCAAAGTTGCCAATAAACACAACGCAAAACCAATATTTATCAGCAAAATTATTGTTCGTACTATTTTTCTAAACATTTTTTTTAAAATATTTTTAAGCCCACCTCATTTGTTTCAGACAACGAAGAAAAGGCAAGATTATTTTCTACCTTGCGAAAACAAAAACTGTTTTTCGGCATTTGTTAAACTTTCGTAACCAGATGCTTTTATTTTATCTAAAATAGTGTCAATTTTTTCCATATTTTGAGCCTTATCCATATTAAATTCCGCATCTGTCGTTCGGCTTGAATCGAATTTTGTAAATTTGAGTTTCGGTTGTTTGCGCGGACGGAAAGTCGTTGCAAACCAATCGATTATGCACATAACCCACGCGGTAATATCAATATTTTTATTTTTAAGACAAAAAGCAAAAAGCCAACCAGCCGCCGCTCCGCCAAGATGCGCCATTTCGCCGCCTGCGTTGTTGCCTGCCAAGCCGAAAAAACTTATTGCAACAAAAAAAATGGCAATATATTTCAGTTTTACCGCGCCGATAAAAAGCAAACGAATTTCTGCATTCGGCTGCCACATCGCCACAGCCGCAATCAAAGCCATAATCGCACCTGATGCGCCCATCATAAACAAATGCGCCGAAAAATAATGTTGATAATATGGTATCATATTGAAACTTAACAGATAAAACGCCGCTGCGGCAAGCCCGCCAAACACATAAACCGACACAAATTGCTTGACAGAAAAATTTGCTAAAAACAAAACGCCAAACCAATAAAGGCAAAGCATATTAAAAAGAATATGCCAAAAATTTTCGTGATAAAACATATAAGTTATTGGCGTCCAAAACTTTGTACTCAAAGTGTATAAATCGTAAGGCATCGCCAAAACCGAAGTTAAATCAAACCCTTTGAGCAAAAAAAGTTTGCACACAATTTCAACCGCTTTTGCAAGAACAAAAACCGCTATATTTATGTAAATCAGCGAAATATGCGCACCGCCATTTTTAAATTGATATTTTATCTGTTCAGAAAAAGTCATCTTATAATTATACGGTTTTTTTTAAATTTAATAAAATTTTCTGCAAAATTAGCATAAATTTTTGGTTTAAAATATTTAAAAAATAATATTTTGGAAATTTTAAAGTGAAATATTATTTTTGTGATAAAAAATAAAAGTGATGCAAAAACTAAAAACATCTGAAATTCAACGAATTACAACCGAAGAATTTAAAAATACACAAAAAATTCCGTTAGTTGTTGTGTTGGATAATGTGCGCAGTTTGCACAATATAGGCTCGGTTTTTCGCACTTGCGACGCGTTTTTAGTGGAGAAAATTTTGCTTTGTGGCGTTAGCGGCACACCGCCTAACGCCGAAATTCATAAAACCGCTTTGGGCGCGGAATTTTCTGTTGAGTGGCAATATTTTGAAGATACGCTTTCGGCAATAGAATTGCTTAAAAATCAGAATTTTACAATTATTTCTGTAGAACAGGCAACAGGCAGTACAAATATTGCGGACTTTCGCACAGAGAAAAACGCGAAATACGCTGTAATTTTTGGAAATGAAGTAAAAGGCGTTCAGCAGCAAATAGTTAGCGCAAGCGATTTATGTTTGGAAATTCCACAATTTGGCACAAAACATTCACTCAATGTAAGCGTCTCCGCAGGAATTGTAATTTGGGAAATGTTCAGAAAAATGAAATGAAATTTTAAAAGTTAATTTTTCATATATTTTTTGTTTTGCAAAGATTTTTTCAAAAATAATATTGTAATTTTGCAACAATTTATTCTAATCCTAATCATTAATAAATTTTTAAAAATTAATTTTATAATGAAAAAAACGATTTTATTTTCTTTAACAGTTATTTTTGCTGCGTTTTTTGTCGTTTCGTGCAATAAAACCGCGAAAAAAACATTTGAACCAAAGCCTGTTGTGCATTCCGATTGGACGCGCTCGGCTGTAATTTATGAAGTAAATGTGCGTCAATACACAAAAGAAGGCACTTTTAAAGCCTTTGAAAAATATTTGCCGCAGTTGAAAGATTTAGGCGTTGATGTTTTGTGGTTTATGCCTGTTAATCCAATTTCTGAACTTAACCGCAAAGGTAAACTCGGAAGTTATTATGCTGTAAAAGATTACAAAGCCATAAATCCCGAATTTGGCACTGCCGACGATTTTAAAACGCTTGTTGCAAGTGCGCACGAGCAAGGTTTTAAGGTAATTATTGATTGGGTTGCCAATCATACCGGTTGCGATAATGTTTGGCTTGCCGAACATAAAGATTGGTATATGCTTGATTCTGTGGGAAATCCTTTAAGTCCATACGATTGGACAGACACTTACAAACTCAATTATGGCAATGGCGCGATGCGTGCTGCAATGACCGATGCAATGAAATTTTGGGTATCAAATTTTGATATTGACGGTTTTCGCTGTGATGTTGCAGGCGAAGTTCCAACTTCGTTTTGGGACAGTACGCGCATTGTTTTGGACAGTATCAAGCCTGTATTTATGCTTGCCGAAGCCGAAAATCCAGAACTGCTATTCAACGCTTTTGATGCAGATTATGCTTGGAATTTGTTGCATTTGATGAATAATGTTGCCAAAGACAGCAGCGTGCAAACAATTCGCAATTATTTGATAAAAAATGATTCCATTTTGCCCGAAGATGCTTACAAAATGAATTTCATTACCAATCACGACGAAAATTCGTGGAACGGAACTGAATATGAGCGTTATAAAGGCGGCGTGCAAGCGTTTGCGGTTTTGACTTATACTTTGCCCGGAATGCCGCTGATTTATTCAGGGCAGGAAATCGGATTCAACAGGCGTTTGAAGTTTTTTGACAAAGACCAGATTTCGTGGTCTAAAAACAGCACTTTTGCTTTTTACAAAAAACTTAACAATCTCAAACACACGCATCCTGCGTTGAAAGCAGGCGCACAAGGCGGCGATGTGAAAATGTTTAATCGTGTTGGTGCGGCAGAAGATATTTTGATTTTTTCGCGGAAAAAAGAAGGCAAAGAAATTGTTGTTGCTTTGAATTTGAGCGGCAAAAAACACGATGTTTATACTAATGACGTTTTTCCAAAAGAAGAATTTACCGAATATTTTACAGGCAAAAAATCGACAATTACATTCCCAATCAAACTCGGACCTTGGGAATACAAGGTTTGGGTAAGATAAAAGATGATGAAACCTGTAACGATTTTGGGTATAGAATCTTCATGCGACGATACTTCGGCAGCAGTGTTGCAAGATGGCGTATTGCTGTCGAATGTTATCGCAAGTCAGCAAATTCACGCGGCTTTTGGAGGCGTTGTGCCTGAATTGGCATCGCGGGCACATCAGCAGAATATTATTCCTGTTGTTTGGGAAGCATTGAAACGCGCAAATATTGACAAATCGGAACTTTCGGCAATCGCTTTCACGCGCGGACCGGGTTTGCTCGGTTCGTTGCTCGTTGGAACAAGTTTTGCAAAAGGTTTCGCTCAGTCGCTTGGCGTTCCGCTCGTTGATGTAAATCATTTGCAGGGACACGTTTTGGCGCATTTTATCAACGATGGAAAATCAGGGGAGCACAAACCGAAATTTCCTTTTCTTTGTCTGTTGGTTTCCGGTGGAAATTCACAAATTATTCTTGTCGATGATTTTGACAAAATGCAGGTTATCGGGCAAACAATAGATGATGCAGCGGGCGAAGCGTTCGATAAATGCGCAAAAATTATGGGCTTACCCTATCCGGGCGGTCCGCATATTGATAAACTTGCAAAAGAAGGCAATCCTGCAAAATTTTCGTTTAGCAAACCGAATATTAAAGGCTATGATTACAGTTTTAGCGGATTGAAAACATCTTTTTTATATTTTTTAAGAGATAAACAGGCAGAAAATTCTGATTTTATTTCTGAAAATATAAACGACCTTTGCGCTTGCCTTCAGGCAACGGTGGTATATATTTTAATGAAAAAACTGATTTTGGCAGCCAAAGAATTGAATATCAGCGAAATTGCGCTTGCAGGCGGAGTTTCGGCAAATTCGGCTCTGCGGCAGGCATTTGTTGATGTTGGCAAAAAATACAATTGGAATGTTTTTATTCCGCCTTTTGCCTACACAACCGACAATGCCGCTATGATAGCAATGGCAGGTTATTTTAAATATTTGAAAAACGATTTTTGTGCGCTTACAGAAGTACCGTTCGCCAGAGTTACCATTTAAACTGAATTATTTCAAAATACCAAAATTATATAAATTAATTTAAAAATGGGAAACACAAATCAAACTGAAAAAAGTATTTTTGGAAAATACGAACATTATTCCGGTATAATTTATTTTGTTGTAATACTTGCAGTTGCACACTTCTTGTGGAAATTTTTTGTCATAGGCGATGAATCGGATTCGCTTGTAACTTTTTTGGGAATTGACGTTTCTGCGCCGTTCAGGTTTATGGTGCGGCATATTGCTATGGTTTGCAACAAAATAATCAACTTTTTAGGTTTTGGCTCTGTTCTGCGGTTTGGAAACAATATCTGGTTTCCCGATGTTCAACAGGGAATTCGCATTGTATGGGGTTGTACGGCAATTAAGCAGTCGTATATATTTATTTGTATAATAGCATTTTATCGCGGACCGTGGCAGAAGAAACTTTGGTATATTCCCGCAGGACTTGCGGTAATTTATTTGTTTAACATATTCAGAATAAGCATAATAGCAATAATAGTAAAATCTCACCCTCAATGGTTTTATTTTGTTCATGAAATTTTCTTAAAACTGCTTTTTTATTTTGTAATTTTCTTAATGTGGGTACTTTGGGAAGAAAAATTTGTACGCAAAAGCAGAGGTTTTACTAGAAAATGATACTATAAATTTTCATTTGTTTGCGTGTAATTTTAAAAAATTCATTTACATTTGCAAACTTTTTTAACATCAAAAAAAACAGACTTTTATAAAATATGAATAACGTATTTGTTTATTTAGAGATAGAAGATGCTCTTGTTAGCGATGTTTCGCTTGAACTTTTGACCAAAGGACGTTCTTTGGCTGACCAACTTGGCGTACAACTCGAAGCTCTTGCAGCAGGTTACAAACTTGACGGCATTGGTGCGCAAGTATTTCCTTTTGGCGTTGATATTCTGCACATTGCAGATGACAAACGCCTTTATCCTTATACTTCATTGCCGCACACTTCGTTGCTGGTAAATCTTTTCAAACAGCAGCAGCCGCAAATTGCGCTTATGGGTGCAACATCTGTCGGGCGTGATTTGGGTCCGCGCGTGTCGTCGGCGCTGTTCAGCGGATTGACTGCCGACTGTACTTCGCTCGAAATCGGCGATTATGAAGATAAGAAAAATGCCAAAACCTATCACGATTTGCTTTATCAAATTCGTCCTGCTTTTGGCGGAAATATTGTGGCTACGATTGTCAATCCCGATTGTCGTCCGCAAATGGCTACTGTGCGTCAGGGTGTGATGAAAAAAGAAATCCGCGATGCAAATTACAAGGGCGAAACGCGCAAAATTGATGTGGCGAAATATGTTTCTGATTCCGATTTTGTGATAGAAGTTATTGAGCGGCATATCGAAAAGTCGAAAGTAAATCTTGGCGGCGCGTCAATAATTGTTGCAGGCGGTTATGGCGTTGGCTCGGAAGAAAATTTCAAACTTTTATACGAATTGGCAGACGTTTTGGGTGCAGAAGTTGGCGCATCGCGTGCGGCTGTTGATGCGGGCTTTGCCGAACACGAACGTCAAATCGGACAAACAGGCGTAACCGTGCGTCCAAAACTGTATATTGCCTGCGGTATTTCGGGGCAAATACAGCACATTGCAGGAATGCAGGAAAGTTCGTTAATTATCTCAATTAACAACGACCCTGCCGCCCCAATCAACACAATCGCTGATTATGTTATTACTGCAACAATTGAAGAGGTTATACCAAAACTGATTAAATATTATAAGAAAAATTCAAAATAAATTGTAATCTTTGCAAATTTGTAAAATCTATTCAGAAATGATAGAAACAACGCAGTTATTCAGCATATTGGAAGCAGGCAAATGGGCTACGGATTACATTGGAAAAAAATGTAACCACTTCAAATATTGCCTATTTAGTGCAGTATGGTTTAGTAAAAAAAGTTGGCGAAAACGGCTCAACGCAAATCTTACAGTCTGAATTACAGGATTATTAATTATGGGAAAAGATGATATTATATTTGTAATTACACAAGAAGACTTGCAAAATGAAGCAATGAATAGGATAGGTAGAAAATTATCTGATAATGAAATTGCAATTGCAAAAGAGGGCATAGAATGGGGTATTTCAGATGTTGCACTTGATATTACATATAACACTATTTTCACAGAAATGATAAAGAAATGAGTAACAAACAAATTTTCAAATTTGGATTGGTTTGTGAAGCAGTGTATTCGGCACAATATTTCAATTAAAAAAGAAGTAAATATGAAATGCTATTACGCAAGTTTTAATGTAGGAAACGTTGAGGTTTGGAGTTCTGAATTATTTTTAGAAAAAAAATCCGTTTTAATAGATACAGAGGAATCAATAGAAGAAATTGCAGAAGAAATTTCTAAATGGTCTTTTTTATCTGAACCCGAAATAATAAAATCGTTAAATCAAGCAATAAAAAGTTTGAAAAGAATGAGTATGTATCAAGATAAAGAAAATAATTTTGATTTTTTTATACTTGAACAATGTATTTGGAAAAACATACACGATAGAGAATTATTTACAAAAAATATTAAAATAATAGACAATGGTGCTAACTAACCACCAAAAATCACACATTCAGCAGGTTATAACCAATAGCCTGCGAAATAAATTTCAGAATTACAACCCTGAACCCGCCTATATGCCCTGAAATTGACGAATATTTTGTAAAGTTTAATAAATAAAAATTGACAATGGAGAAATTGATTGGGAAAAATTGGTACAGTTTAACTCTAAAAAGATAAAATAGAAATGAAAAACAAATTTTCTGTTTCTTTGGCAATGTTGTTTATTGCGGGTATATTATCGGCGCAGGTGCGGTTGCCGCACCTTGTGGGAGACAATATGATTTTGCAACGTGATGTCCCTGCTAAAATCTTTGGCTGGGCTGCTCCGTCAGAAAAAATTACGGTTACTTTTGATAAAAAATATTCTGATAATAAAAAACATTCTGACCTTACAACTTCATACAAAACCGTTGCCGACAGTGCAGGGAATTGGTTTGTTACCTTGCCTGCGCAAAAAGGCGGCGGAAATTATTGTATGACAATTTCGGCAAGCAATACCTTGACAATTAACAACATAACATTTGGCGATGTTTGGCTTTGCAGCGGTCAATCGAATATGGAAACGCCAATTTCGCGCCTTATGAGCATGTATGGCGATGAAATTGCCGCTTATTCCAATCCGCAAATTCGCTATGTTAAAATTCCGATGACGTACAATTTTCATTATCCGCAAACGGATGTTCCTGTATGCTCGTGGGTGGATTTAACGCCCGAAACTGCACAGAATTTTTCGGGCGTGGCATATTTTTTTGCAAAATTTATGTACGAAAAAACAAATATTCCTGTTGGAATAATCAATTCGAGCGTTGGCGGAACTCCTGCCGAAGCGTGGATTTCTGAAAAATATATTAAGCGGTTTCCCGCAAATGAAAGTGCGTTGCATCTTGTGCAGGACGATAATTTTGTGAAACAAATGCAGAATTTGAGCAATTTGCCTTCGCAGCGTTGGCAGCAGGTTGCAAATTTGGAAGACTTGGGAAGCAACGAGCAACCGCGCTGGTATTCAGCATCTTACAACGACAGCGATTGGACAACAACCGACCTTTTCGACAATTCGTGGGGAAAAAACAATGGCTTTGCTCAACAAAACGGCGTATTCTGGTTTCGCAAAGATATTGACATTGACAAAGAATTTGAAAATCAGGCAGCAAAACTGTTTATGGGGCGCATTGTCGATGCCGATTCGGTTTTTGTAAATGGGCAGTTTGTGGGAAATACCACCTATCAATATCCGCCGCGCAATTATTTTATTCCAAAAAATATTTTAAAAAACGGAAAAAATACTGTTACCATCAGGCTTGTCAGCCAGAGCGGAACGCCTGAATTTGTTAGGGAAAAACCGTATAAAATTGTTTTTAATAATGGCGCGGAAATTTCCCTTGAAGGCGAATGGAAATATAAAACAGGCGCAATTATGCCTGCGGTTGCAGGTGTGGCAATGTATATTCATTGTCAGCCGACAGGCTTGTACAACGCTATGATTGCGCCGCTTACAAATTTTAATATCAAAGGTTTTGTGTGGTATCAGGGCGAGTCGAACACTTCTAATTATTATGAATATTTTGACTTAATGAATGCGCTTATTGCAAACTGGCGCGAAGATTGGAAAAATAAAAATCTTCCTTTTTTGTTGGTGCAACTTTGCAACTTTATGGACGCTGCGCCCTATCAACAAAACAGCAATTGGGCGGCTCTGCGCAATGTTCAACGAATTATTGACGAAAAAATTGACAATACCGCAATGGCTGTAACTATCGACCTTGGCGAATGGAACGACATTCACCCGTTGAACAAAAAAGACATTGGCTTGCGGCTTTCTTTGCAGGCGAGAAAATTGGCTTATGGCGAAAATATTTCAGCCGACAGTCCTTTATATGAAAAATACGAAATTAAAGGAAATAAAATTATTCTGTATTTTCGTGAAGGAACGGCTGATTTTCAGCAGGTTGAAGAATTAAATGGATTTTATATTTCTGATAAAAAAAATGGAACATTTCTGCCTGCGCAGGCAAAAATCGTTGGAAAAACCGTTGAAGTTTGGAACAAAGAAATAGAAAATCCTGCACAGGTGCGTTATGCGTGGGCAAATAATCCGAATTGGTGGAATTTGCGCGGCAAAAACGGACTGCCAGCATCGCCTTTTCAAACAGAATAAAAAAATAATCGGTAACTTAATTGATAATTTCTAATAAACCATAAATTTATGTTAAAAACAGGCGATTTTTATGAACTCGAATTGAGTTTTACCCAAGAGCAAGTCAATGATTTTGCCAAAGTTACAGGAGATGACAATCCTTTGCATATTGATGCAGAATTTGCTAAAACTACGCCTTTTGGGCGTCCGATAGTTCACGGATTTTTGGCTGGAGCAGTTTTTTCGCGTATTTTTGGTACGCTTTTTCCGGGCGAAGGCACAATTTATATTTCGCAGGAAATGCGTTTCCGCGCACCTATTTTTACGCAAAAAACTTACAAGGCGCGCGTTGAAATTACAGATATTAATACCGAAAAACACAATGGTACAGTCAGTTGCCTTTTGCTTGACGAAACTGCCGCGCCTGAACATCGCGTTTGTATTGACGGAGTTGCGCGGCTGAAACATTTAACAAAATTTGTGTAAGTTTTTACACAAAAAAAACAGCAAGATGCTCTCTTGCTGTTTTTTTGTAAAATAAAATTGTTTCTCATTAATTTCCAAATGTAATTGGAATTCTAACGCCTGCTGAAATTTCCAAAACGCCTGCGCTTTGGCTTACATTGGTAAATTTGTATTTCATTGGTACAAAATAAGATGCAGCAATGACAAATTTACCAAATTGCACGCCGATTTCGGGTTTGATGCCGATTGACGATTTTGTAATACCTTTAACTGTTCTATTGTCGCCGTAAGTTACATCAGGCGTAGAAAGTTGAGAAAGCCCCAAGGACAAAGTGGCGAATGGCGAAACTTTTGAATCCAAAAATTTGTAATAACCTTTCACGCCGTAAAGAGCCAAGCCATACATTCCGATATCGCTTATGCCTTCATTAGACGATTTTACGCCAAAAAGCACAGAAGCATCGTAAGTCAAACCTGCTGCTAATTGGTCGCTTAAATGATAAAGCAAATCAACATTATAAACCAAACCGACTTTAGTTGATTTGCCGCCATCTAAGCTTTAAACGCGCTACCTTGAGGAATTCCCCAACCCAATTGTGCGTCAATGGAAATTGTTGTTTGCGCAAACGCGCCTGCGCTCAAAAGCGCAAAACTCATTAAAATAAAACATTTTTTCATACAAATATAATATGGACTTCTTGTTGTTTATCGTTCTTTTTGTTAAATTATTTTAACAAAAAAACAGAAGTCCATTAAATTTTTGTTAAAATAATTTTCTATTAAGATAGTGCTTTGTTTTTTAAGTATTAACTAACATACAGTTAATGCTTTTATTTTTATTTTACACCGCTATAATGACACAGCAATACAAAAGATTTTTTAATTTGATGCAAAATTATATGTAATATTTTTAAACATTAATATACAAAAGTTTTAATTTTAACTACTTTTGCTATTTTTTTATGTGATAAAAATAAATTACCTTTGCCAAAAAATATTTTTATTTATTAAAAAAAATAACAATTACATGGCAACTCTTGGCTTATTACTGAAACTCCGTCAGGAACACAAGTTTTCGCAAATGGAAATAGCGGAAAAATTAAATGTTTCGCAAAATGCATATTGCAAATGGGAATCGGACAAATGCAAGCCGGGCTCGAAAAATTTGCAAAAAATCGCAATTTTTTATAATATTGATGCGTTTGATTTGCTCGACGATAATGCAAATATTTCGTTTTCGGGCAACGAAATCGGCGATAACAATATCATAGCGAGTACAAAATCTACTATAAATGTTCAAATGTCAAAAGAATTTATTGAGCAATTGTTGCAAAAATCAGGCAAATATTACAAAAATGCTTGAAATGCAATTAAAACTGTTTGATAAACTTTAAAAACTATAGAGTTCAAAAAACCGAATAAATGAAAACTTTTGAAGAAATTTTAAAAATCGTTGAAAATCAAATTAATACAATTAATTGGCAGCGCGAGCCGAAAGAACTTTATGCGCCGATTGAATATGTGTTGAATTTGGGCGGAAAGCGGTTGCGCCCCGCACTTACTTTGATGGCATGTAATTTATTTTCCAACAATGTTTTACCTGCTATAAATCCCGCTATCGGCATAGAAATTTTTCACAATTTTACGCTTTTGCACGATGATATTATGGACAAGGCTCAAATGCGGCGCGGACAACCAACAGTGCATAAAAAATGGAACGAAAACGCGGCAATTCTTTCTGGCGATGCGATGCAAATAATTGCATATCAATATATTGCACAAACAGAAACAGAACTTTTAAAAGAAATTCTCGATGTTTTTTCTCAAACTGCTATCGAAGTTTGTCAGGGGCAGCAGTTGGATATGGATTTTGAAACGCAGAGTGAAATTTCTGAAAATCAATATTTGGAAATGATAAAATTGAAAACTGCGGTGCTTTTGGGTTGCGCTTTGAAAATCGGCGCGATTGTCGGCAAAGCGCAAAACGCTGATTGTCAGGCAATTTATAATTTCGGAATTAATCTTGGTCTCGCCTTTCAACTCAAAGACGATTTTCTTGACGTTTGGGGCGACGAAAAAACTTTTGGCAAAAAAATCGGCGGCGATATTCTTTGTAATAAAAAAACATATCTGTTAATCAATGCTTTACAGCGGGCAAAAGGGGGAAAAGAAGAAGAAGAATTAAATTTTCTTTTAAAAAATAATAATATTCTGCCAGAGGAAAAAATCAGCAGAATGACCGAAATTTTTAATAAATTGAAAATAAAAGAACTTGCAGAAGAAAAAATTAATTTTTATTATAAAAAATCGTTGGAAAATATTAATTGTGTGGCAGTTGAGGACAAAAGAAAAGAAAATTTGCAAATTTTAACAAAACAATTATTGCAAAGAATCAAATAAAATATTTACTTTTGTAAAAATTTTAACCAAAAAAATTACAAAATGCCATATCGCCGTTTGCCGAAAACTAATAATGCACGTGTGCTTGCTTTGCGTACAGCCGTTGAAAAAGACGAGAAATTGCCTTATAATCAGAAAGTTATGTCTTTGAAACTTTTCAGCGAAGCGAGAATATTTGCCAATAATTTTGAACAGAAACTTTCGCTTTATCAAAATAAACTTTCTACGCGAATTGATGCTTCAAAACGCTATCAACAAACTCTGAATCAGGCGCGTATGTATATTTCTCACTTTATTCAGGTGTTCAATTTGGCAGTTATCCGCGGTGAAATTAAAAAGGAAAATCGAACTCTTTACGGACTTTCGCCAAACAGCAGCAACGTTCCAAATTTAAACGCCGAAGACAGCGTACTTTTTTGGGGCGGCAAGATTATTGAAGGCGAGGAGCAGCGCACGCAAAACGGAGGAATTCCGATTTATAATCCTGCAATTAACAAAGTACGCGTACATTATGATATTTTTAAAGAACATTACGACTCGCAACAACTGTACAAATCGACCACAGGACGCAGCCGCGAGGATTTTATCGCGTTGCTGGCAGAAGCCGACCGAATTATTCTCGAAATTTGGAACAAAGTAGAAGAGCATTTTAAAAATGAGCCGCCAGAAACACACTACGCACTTTGCCGCGAATTTGGAATTGTATATTATTTTCGGAACAATGAACAAAAATATTAAAATTAATTTTATGCAAAAATATTTAATTATTTGTATTTCAATATTTTGTGCAAGTTTATCTTTTGCGCAAACAGTTAATTTTAAAACGCCGAATTTATCTAATCGGCAGTATTTTATTTGTGCTTTTCAAGGGGCGCAAACCGACACTTTGGCTCGCGGGATTGTTCCGCCTGATGGAATTTTCAGTTTTAAAATGCCAGCGCAATATGCAAATTATTGCGGAATTTTGCGTTTTGAAGCAGGCGCGGACAAGTGGAACTGCGTGATGAATAGTGAAAATTTTACTGTAATAAACGAAGGAAACAATTTGAAAATTGAGCAAAGCACTGAAAATGAAATATTTATAAAAAAGCAAACCGATTTTGCATCAGTTTGCGATAAAGTTGAATTTATTTACAAAGGCTTGCCGCTTTTCCCCGAAAATTCACAGTTGGTTGCCGCAATGAATAGCGAATTTGTAAATCAGAATAAAATTTATTCTGCAATGTACAGTGAATTAACCCGCTGCCAACTTTATGCGTGTAAATATATTGAAATTCAGCGTTTTACAAATGGTTATGCGCAGCGGCTTTTTTTGCCCGCAGAGAAAAAACAGAACTATGCCGCACTGCTTGCGTTTTATTCCGATTCGTTGAAAATTGACGATTTATACACATCTGACCTTTATTCTCCTGCGCAAAAAGTTGTTCTGAAATTAATGAATTCCACAGCCCAATATGGAGAATTAATGGTAAAAAAGATGCAGCAAATACGTTCCGACAATGTTTTTCGCGCTTTTGCCGACGATTTGGCAACGCAATGCCAGCGTAATTCGTGGGCTGATGCCGAAGATATGATTGCTCAATATTTGGTAAATTCCAATCGGCTGGATAAATTTTCATTTGCATATAAATATTCAGCGGAAGTTTTGAAAGGCAAAATCGGTAATTCGGCTCATAAAATTGACGGCGTTAAATCGCTGAAAAACACGATTTTGTTTTTTTACGAATCGGATTGTCCGCATTGCGTTGAACAAATTGCCGAATTTAAAAAATATTATGCGCAATTACAAAGTAAAGGAATTCAAGTAATTAGTATTGCATCTGACACTGAACCAACGATTTACAAAGAACTTGCCAATACTTTTGAATGGGAAAATAAATTTTGTGATTTTCAAGGTTTTGAAGGAAAAATTTTTAACGATTATGGCGTAAGAAGCACTCCTGTAATATTTTATATAGACAAAAACGAAAAAATTATTGGTCGTTATGCCCGTTTGAAAGAAACAAAATTGATAGAATAAAATAATTTACCCATTTTTAATAGTTTTATTTTGCAACCGCGTTTCGCCCAAAACTGCGATAATCGTCCTTTTCAATTTCAATATTCGGTTCAAAGAATTTTTCTTTTTTATCCAATATAAAAGCGATGTATTTTATTGATATGCCGCGAGATAGCCATTGTTGTTCGTAAAATGTTTTAATTTCAAGAACAGGGCTGGGCAAAGGTGCGGAATACAGATTGTCTGTTTGTGTAATTATTTGATAATCATTTACTTTTATCATTTCTTTGGTATAAGTAAAAAGAAAATTACTGTCGGTTTTTAAATGTATAATTCCTTTATTTACAACAAATTGCTGATAAATTCGCATAAAATTGGTGGAAGTTAGCCGTTTATTAACTTTTTTCATTTGCGGGTCGGGGAAAGTCAGCCAGATTTCATTTACTTCGTCTGCGGCAAAAAATCGGTTAATCATCTCAATATCAGTGCGAATAAAGGCGGCGTTTTTAATTTTATTTTCAAAACTTTTTTTTGCGCCTGTCCAAATCCGCGCACCCTTAATATCTACGCCGATAAAATTGCAGTCAGGATAACGTTCTGCCAACTCAACTGTATATTCGCCTTTTCCGCAACCCAATTCTAAAATAATCGGATTAGAATTTTTGAAAACGTTTTTACGCCAATTTCCCTGAAAATCAAAAGTTTTCCCGTTTAAAATTTCTCTTGATGCAATCTGAAAAACGTGTGGAAAAGTAGCCATATCAGCAAATTTTGCAAGTTTATTTTTGCCCATTTTTATAATAATTTTACTGCAAACTTAAGCAATAATTAGTAAATAAATTTATCGTTAAAAATTAAAAAACCGAGATTAAGTCCTATGTTCCAATCACTTGCCGCGTGGCTGTATTTATTTACAAACAGTGCAACCGAAAACCGCTGCATATACAAAACAAACGAACTTTCTGCCAAATATTCCGAATTTTTCAACGAAAACGGCTTGTATTCCGCCTGTTGTCCGTCTTCTGTGAATCCGATTTTTCGCAGCGGCACAAACCAATAGAATTCATTGCGCAAATAAAGTTGGTCGTTGAATTTGATAATCGGTTTTAAGCCTGTTGCGGCAAACATATTTGCGCGTAATGCGCTGTTGAATACTGTTTTACTGTGCGTTGTCGGCGCAAAGGCAGACGCTTGAACGAGAGTTGCGTTGTAATTACTCGAAAATTTTCTCGTTGATAATACCGTTTCGCCGTAAGTTCCTAATATAAAGCGTTTTGAAATGGTGATATATTTGTCGTATTTTGCGTGCAACTGCAACCATCTTACTCGCGTGCGGTCGGTTTGAGCGTTTGTTGAAGGAGTAAAATACAAATTTCCTGTAAGAACTTGCGCCGAAACATCGTAAAGATAGCCCGAAATTGGAAATGAAATATTGTCGATAGTATAATTTTCGTAGCGTAAATATACTGTGGCAAGATTGTAGAGGCTCTCATCATAATGTTTTTCGCTTGCAGAAATTAACTTGTTCAGCCGATAATGGTCTTTTAGCGTTCCGTATCCAATTCCGCCTTCGAGCCGCCCGCGCATTGCCACAGGTATGCCTGCGCTGAGTTTTGTAAAAATTTCATTTTGGTCGAAATCGAAAGTTGTATTATCTTCATAGAACCATTTACTTTTTTCAAAAAAAGAAAAACGATGTAAAACGCCCGACATTTTCACATAAAACGGCGTGCGTGCAGGAATATCAATTCGTCCGCTTAAGCCCAAAAAATTGTAAAATTTGCCAAATTCAGCGTCTGTTGTCGCTGTAAAAGCGTAATTGCTCAAATGCTGGAACGAAACGCCAAAATATGCTTCGTTGGAAGTGGAAGACGACACGTTGCCGCCAACATGCGCCACCATAGGCGCTTGCACATCAACTTTTAGCAGCAAATCAAAATTTCCATTTTCGCTGTTAAACCGTGCGCGTGGAATAATTTCTTTTATCCTGCCATCCGAAAGCAGCATAAAATATTTTTTACGAAAATCTTCAATACTGAAAACTTCGTTATTGTGCTGCAAAAAGCGTTTTATGTATTTTTGCTGATTCTTATTTGCTCCGCTGATTTCAATATTTTGAAATTCGAGTTTTGGAAATTTCGCTTTAAAAGCAGACCGCTGCTGCGCAAGTTCTGCGCTGTCGCGTCTGGATTTTATTTGCGATTTTATTTTTGCAATATAAACCATAGTTGAATCATAACCCATTTTTACCAAATCATCAACTTTTGAAAAATCAAGCATATTGTATTTTCTTGTATCAAAACGCATAATCAATCCTTCTGTTTTTGTCAAACGGTAACGTTTAACATTCATCAGCATATTTGTCATTTGAGAAACAACATCATTGAGTTTGGGTTTTTCAAGTTCTTTATAAACATCGCAACCAATAATATAATCGGGCGAAAAATCTTTTTCCATCACATCGACAGGAAAATTATTGTACAGTCCGCCGTCGAAAAGCAAAAGGCTGTCAATCTCTATAGGCTTATAAACCAGCGGAATACTCATTGAAGTCCGTACCGCATCACCCAGATTTCCGCATGAAAGCACAACCGATTTTTTGGCATAAACATCAGAGGCAAGGCAGCGGAATGGTACAAAAAGTCGGTCGAAATTGCCGCCTGCAACAGTTGATGCCTGAGAGAAAAGTTCCAAAAAAGCGAGATTCATTTGCTTTGACGAAACAATATGCGTAGGGATTTCTGCCTGAATATTAAGTGAATCCAAACTTTTTATATTGAATCGAAACGGAATATCAATAAACGAAGGGCGCGAATCGGTATTGAAATAAAAATATTTTTCTTTTTCAGTCAGAATCCCTTTCGACCATCGGCGAAAAGAATCTGATTTTAAGAGAGTTATCATTTCGTCAGGCGTCATTCCTATGGCGTACAAACTCGCCACAATTGCGCCCATAGATGTTCCTGCAACGTAATCAATCGGTATATTATTCTCTTCTAAGGCTTTAATCACACCGATATGCACCATTCCCTTTGCGCCGCCGCCGCTGAAAACAAGCCCCACTTTTTGCTGCGCCAAAAGCGGAACAGCGCAGATAAAAACGAATAATGTTATAATTAATTTTCTCATTATTAATATGTTATAATTACAAACCATTTGTAACTTCCACACAAATTTTATGCAACAAAATTAACAAAAAAAATTGTTGTTTAATAAAAAAGCAGTACTTTTGCAGCAAATTTTTTAATAATAATATTAACATTTTAAAGAAAAGAAAGAATGAAAAAGACAATTTTTATTTTTAGTATTGTTGCAGGTGCGCTTTTAGCGACTTCTTGCGTAAAAAAAGCGGCACAAGAAACTGTACCGCAGGACACTATCGTTTCGTCTGTTGATACTTTGGGAAAGAATCTTGAAAATGCAGCAGATGCGGCATTACAATCAACAGAAGCAAAACTTGCCGCTGCAAAACAGGCTCTTACAGATGCGAAAGCAAAAGGCGATAAAGCGGCTCAGGCTGCAGCTGAAAAAGCAGTTAAAGAAGCGCAAACAGCGTGGGACGCAGTAAAAAGCACGGCTTCGGGCGTAGTTGAAACTGTGAAAAATACTGCAAATTCGGCTGTCGATGCTGGTACCAATGTAAAAGACGCTGCCGTTCAAAAGGTTGAAGATGTGAAAGAAAGTGTTTCAAATGCCGCTCAAACGACAAAAGACAACGCTGCTCAAGCCGCACAGGACGCAAAAGACAAGGCAAAAGATGCAATTAACAAAGGAATTGATAATTTGAAAGTTAAATAACTCTAATGCTTTAAAAAAAATGATGCCCGCTCTTATTTTTTTAAGAGCGGGTTTTTGTTTGTGGAAATTTCCACAAACGTTATTGAAACTGCTTAAATAACTTGCTGTTTATTTTTGTGCAGTTTTTATCGCCACATTGTTGCATTATTAAAAAATATTATCGTAACTTTGTGGCATTAATTTTAATAATCATTTTTATGGACAAGTTAAGAAGAAACACAAAGACAAAACAGTTGGTATTCAGCATTTTAGAAAATTCAAATTCGGCTCTTTGCCACGAAGAAATTGGCAAACGTTTGTCCGAAAAAATTGACAGAGTTACAATTTACCGCATTTTACAGAGTTTTTGCGATGATGGAAAAGTGCATAAAATAATAAACAATGACGGAAAAACCTGCTATGCTTTGTGTCATCATAATTGCACGGCAGGCAATCATCACGATAATCACCCGCATTTTTATTGCATCGCCTGCGACACTATTACTTGCATCGAAAAATCTGTTACTCAACAAGAACTTCCGCAGGGATATACCGCTGTTTCTACATCTTCGTATATTACAGGATATTGCCGTCAATGCAGCGGATTTTTGAAAACCGTTTGTTTGTTTTTACTGATTTTTGCAGGACAAATAATGTGTTTTGCTCAAACGCAAATCAAGATTTTGGATAAAGAAAATAATGCGCCTGTTGAATTTGCCAATGTATATTATCCCGAAACAAAAACAGGGACAATTACCGATGCACAGGGACAATTTCAGGTAAATTTTACTATGCCGCAGATTTTGGTGCAAATTTCCGCTATCGGATATCAAACTTATCTCAATCGAATTAATTTGAGTGAAAACGGACAAATTATCTATTTGCAGCCTTCTTCGCACGAATTGCAGGAAATTGTAGTTATTG
The DNA here is from genome assembly GCA_009787075.1 of Paludibacter sp. GTDB lineage: Bacteria > Bacteroidota > Bacteroidia > Bacteroidales > Paludibacteraceae > WRGS01. The sequence goes on along the minus strand of WRGS01000231.1, from coordinate 2,086 downwards.
AAAATACTTCGCGTTTGCAGGGCGAAAATGTGATTAGCGTAGAAAAATTGAGTATAAAAGACGAAAGCGTACAGGGCATTTCGCTTGCCGACAAACTGACTTCCATAGCAGGAATTGACAATTTGAGTACGGGCGCAGGCATCGGCAAACCCGTTATTCGCGGATTGAGCGGCAATAGAATTGCCGTTTTTTCGCAAGGGATACGAATTGAAAATCAGCAGTGGGGCGACGAACACGGACTTGGACTTGACGAAAACGGCTACGAGCAGGTAGAAATTATCAAAGGTCCTGCTTCCTTGCTTTATGGAAGCGATGCTTTGGGCGGTGTGCTGTATTTTGTAGATGAACGCTATGCAAAAAACAACAGCATTGAAGCCGCTGTTAATTCGGAATTTACAGGCAATACGCTTGGTTTTAGAAACAACAGCGCGTTCAAACTGTCGAAAAACCGTCTGCACTGGAATTTGTTCGGCGGATATACCACGCACAAAGATTATAAAGACGGCAATAATAATTTTGTTCCCAATAGCCGATTTAATACAGGAAATTTGAAAACCACTTTTGGATATACAGGAAACAAATTTACTACTGCATTGAAATACAGTTTTTTAAATGAAAAATTTGGTTTGACCGAAGCCGAAGAAGAGGAACTGGAAGAAGAAGAAATTTACAAAAACGGGCGAAAACCGCTTTTGCCTTATCAGAATTTGACAACGCATTTAGTCAGTTCCGAAAATACTTTTTTCTTTAATAATGGGGCTAAATTGAAAGTTGATTTGGGATATGTTTTCAATAACAGGAAAGAATTTGAAGAAGACAGAGAAGCCGCACTGAATATGAATTTGCACACTTTTTCTTACAATGCCAAATGGTATTCGCAGCGATGGAATGAGCATTTGGCGATTACCGCAGGCAGTCAGGCAATGGCGCAGAGCAACACCAATCACGGCGAGGAAATTCTTATTCCAGATGCCAATACTTATGATGTCGGCGTTTTTGCTATGACCGATTTTTATTATTCTCAAAAAGCGTACTGGCAGGCTGGTTTGCGTTTTGATACTCGATATATTACTTCTGAAGCATTTGACAAACAATATTATTCCTTTAATTTTTCCACAGGAATATATCAACCCATTGTGGAAGGTTTGTCGTTTCGGTTAAATTTGTCTTCCGGTTTTCGCGCACCGAATATGTTTGAATTGTTAAGCGACGGCGTGCACGAAGGAACTAACCGTTACGAAATAGGCAACCCTGATTTGAAAACCGAAAACAGTTATCAAATAGACGCTTCGCTGAATTACAGCATCAAGCATATTGAATTTTTTATAAATCCTTATTTCAATTATATCCGCAATTACATCTGTTTGCAACCCGCCGACAATGCAATAAACAATATTCCTGTTTTCAATTACACGCAAAACGATGCTTTTTTATACGGCGGCGAGGCGGGTTTTCATTTGCATCCACACCCATTGGACTGGATGCATATCGAAAGTTCGTACAGTGGCACATTTGGGCAGAATGTTAATCACAATTATTTGGCTTTAATGCCTTCTCAAAAAATAAATGCAAAGATAGAGGCAAATTTTTCATTAAAAAAAGCAGTGAAAAAGTTTTCAATTTATCTGCAAAATCAATATTCGTTTACACAGAACAAAGTTGCCGAAAATGAAACCAAAACGCCCGATTACAATTTGTTAAACGCAGGATTTGCTTTTGAATTCGGAATAAAATATCAAAAAATACTCTTGAATCTCGCTGCAAACAATCTGTTAAACGAAACCTATTACGACCATTTGTCGCGCTATAAAGTTGATGGAATTTACAATATGGGGCGGAGTTTTAATGTAAAAATCTCTATTCCAATGGAATTTAAACTTTAAATTTTATTGAAAAATATTTATAAAAATTAATTTCACAAAAAAAATCCGCTTTGCAAATGATACAGAGCAGATTTTTTAATTTTAACAAATAAATTATTGTGTTATTTTAACATAATAAATAGTCGCTCCTTAAAAAACGATTAACCGATTAAAAATCAGCAAAATAGTATCAAAAAAGTTTGTATATTTCGTCCATATTTTGT
>WRGS01000230.1 GCA_009787075.1 Paludibacter sp. | reverse complement strand
CGGTTACAGCATTACAATACTTAAACAAAATTAATAACAAACCTATTGGACAACTTAAATATGCACTTTTTTAATTCCGCCAACGGGTTTATATTACGAATGCACAGCTTTTTGGTTATAAGCAAAATAATAATTAACTAATCTTGAACCTTTGTTAATACTAAAAATTACGCCAATCCTTCCAAATGCGTTACAAGTTCTGCAACGGTGAAAGGTTGCCCCTGAATTTTGTTGAATTGAAGCATTGCGATGCCGTTGTTGCGTGCGCGCAGGTAGCGTGCAAACTGACCTGTGTTCAGTTCGCATACGACAATTTTTTTGTAGCGTTTCAATACTTCATTAGTATTTTTTGGTAAAGGGAAAATATAATTGAAGTGCGCCAAAGCCGCTTTTTTACCTTCGCTGTTGAGTTGATTTACTGCGCTTATCAGATGTCCGTAAGTGCTTCCCCAACCAATAACGAGCAAATCGGCATCTGCGTTGCCCTGCACCTGAACATCGGGAACGGGTATATTTTCTATCTTTTTACGCCGCACATCAACCATTATCTCGTGGTTTTCCGGGTCGGTTGAAATATTGCCTTTGATATTATGTTTTTCCAACCCGCCGATGCGATGCTGCATATTTGGCGTTCCTGCAACGGCGCGATAGTGTACCAAAGTATTTTCGTCTCGCGAAACGCCTGTAATTTGCTCAAAGTTTGTTGGCGGATAAGGCAATTTGATTTCCTGTAAATCTTTTATTTTTGGCAATTTCCACAGCGACGAACCGTTGCCAATAAAAGCGTCTGTAAGTAAAATCACAGGCGTAGAATATTCCAAAGCAATTTTTGCTGCCTCATAAGAATATTTAAAACAGTTTTCAGGCGTACCTGCTGCCAGCACTACGAGCGGACATTCGCCGTTGCGTCCGTTCAATGCCTGCTGCAAATCTGCCTGCTCTGTTTTTGTAGGCATTCCCGTTGATGGTCCTACGCGCATTACGTCGATAACCACAAGCGGTAATTCTGCCATAACTGCTAAACCCAATGCTTCGGCTTTCAGAGCCAGACCGGGTCCCGAAGTATTTGTAGCGGCGAGTGCACCTGCAAATGATGCGCCGAGAGCAGTGGTTATACCTGCTATTTCATCTTCGGTTTGCATCACTTTTACGCCCATATCCTTGCGTAGAGCAAGTTCCTGCATAATATCGGTTGCAGGCGTGATAGGGTAACTACCCAAAAACAGTTGCAAGCCCGCTTTTTCGGCAGCGGCAATCAAACCCCAAGCCGCCGCTTTGTTTCCGCTCACGCTCGTATAAAGTCCGTGTTCCAAATGTTCAGATTTATATACGTAAAACGGCGAAACAACCATATGCAAATTATTTCCGTAATTAAAACCATCTGTAAGTACTTTTACATTCGCGGTGAGCAAATCTTCTTTTTTGCCGAATTTACCTTCCAAAAAACCTATTGCCTTATCTATCGGCGCGTTGAAAAGCCAGCAAATAAGTCCAAGTGCGAACATATTTTTGCTGCGCACAACCGCTTTATTATCCAAATCAAAACTTTCCAGACTCTTTTTAGTAAGCGAAGTAAGCGGCACAGGCACAAGTTGCACTTTTTCCATCAATTTGAGTTCGTCAAAAGGATTGTCGGTTTTAAATTCGGCTTTTACAAGGTCGGATTTGGTAAAAGTGTCGGTATCGTAAATAATTGCGCCGACGCGTTTAATGTTTTTCGCATTGACTTTCAGCGCAGCGGGATTCATTGCTACAAGCACGTCTGCTTCGTCGCCGGGAGTATAAACGCGGCTTGAACCGATATGCACCTGAAATCCGGAAACTCCTCCGAGCGTGCCTTGTGGTGCGCGGATTTCAGCTGGATAATCGGGGAAAGTTGAAATTTCATAACCCAAAATAGCCGAAAGATTTGAAAACATTGTTCCGGTAAGTTGCATTCCATCGCCCGAATCGCCTGAAAACTTGATGACGATACTGTTTGTGGGGTTTAAATTGTCATTCATAGCGAATTATTTTATTTTTTTTACAAGATTAAGGTTTAACTTAAATGCGGCTGCAAAATTACAAAATTTTTCAAATAAGCAATATATTTATTTTGTTTTAAAATGAAAAAATTAAAAACGAAATGTATTTTATTATAAAAACAAATATCTTATTATTGTTTTAAAGTAAAACGCTTACAATTTAAAACAAAAAAAATAACATTGTACAAACTGAAAAATAATTGTTTGTTGGTTTTCAACAGACAAACGCAATAAAGCAGAAAAAATCTTACTTTTGCTGTTGCCGAATCAAAATATTTTTTTCTCTTTCAATATTTTTTTCGTAAATTTGCAGCCGTTTAAATTTTTTTTTAATTGTAAATTGTAAATCAATATATGTCAGCATTATACGGACAAATTTCACAAATTATCGGACCTGTGGTAGATGTTTTTTTTGATTTAACAGAAAAACAGTTGAGAGGGGCAAAACTTCCTGCAATTCACGATGCCTTAGCGATAGAACGCGACAATGGAAACGAATTAATCGTTGAAGTTCAACAACATATAGGCGAAGATACCGTGCGCGCCGTTGCTATGGACTCAACCGATGGGTTGCGGCGCGGATTGAAAGTGCGCGTGCTTGGTATGCCAATCACAATGCCTGTGGGCGAGCAAATCAAGGGGCGGCTTATGAACGTTGTCGGCTTGCCCATTGATGGAATGGGCGCATTAAGCAAGGAAGGAGCATATCCGATTCACCGCGAACCGCCTGAATTTGATGAACTTACTACTTCCGATGAAATTCTTTTTACAGGAATTAAAGTTATCGACCTGTTGCAACCTTTCCCAAAAGGTGGAAAAATTGGACTCTTTGGTGGTGCAGGCGTTGGTAAAACAGTGATTATTATGGAATTAATCAATAATATTGCCAAAGGACATTCAGGTTTTTCTGTATTTGCAGGAGTAGGCGAGCGCACTCGTGAAGGCAATGACCTGCTGCGTGATATGATTGATTCGGGCGTGATAAAATACGGCGAAGAATTTAGAAAAAGTATGGACGAGGGCGATTGGGATTTGTCGAAAGTAGATATGGCAGAAATTCAAAAATCGCAGGCAACGCTTGTTTTTGGGCAAATGAATGAGCCGCCGGGAGCGCGTAAATCGGTTGCGCTGTCGGGGCTGACAGTTGCAGAATCGTTTAGGGACGGTGATGGACAAAGCGGCGGACACGATATTTTATTTTTCATTGACAATATTTTCCGTTTTACTCAGGCAGGCTCGGAAGTGTCGGCTTTGCTCGGACGAATGCCATCTGCGGTCGGCTATCAGCCAACTTTGGCAACCGAAATGGGACAAATGCAGGAACGTATTGCATCGACAAAACGTGGCTCAATTACTTCTGTACAAGCGGTTTATGTGCCTGCTGACGACTTAACCGACCCTGCGCCCGCAACAACTTTTTCGCATTTGGACGCAAAAACGGTTTTGAGCCGTAAAATTTCGGAATTGGGAATTTTTCCGGCTGTTGACCCGCTTGATTCTACTTCGCGAATTTTAAATCCTGAAATTGTGGGTGAAGAACACTACCAAACTGCGCAGCAAGTTGTGCAAATCTTGCAGAGAAACAAGGAATTGCAGGATATTATCGCGATTTTGGGAATGGACGAACTTTCGGACGAAGACAAAATGACAGTCAATAGAGCGCGAAAAATTCAGCGTTTCCTCTCGCAGCCATTTTTTATGGCGGAGCAATTTACAGGTGTGCCGGGAGTGATGGTTTCAATTGCTGAAACAATTCGCGGTTTTAAAATGATTCTAAATGGCGAACTTGACGATATGCCCGAAATGGCATTTCTTAATGTTGGAACAATTGATGATGCTATTGCCAAAGGCAAAAAATTGTTGGAACAAACAAAAGAACGGACGTAAATTTTTTCAAAAAAGAAATAATTATATGAAAAAATACTTTTTTTTAATTGGAATTACCGCTTTTTTGCTTGGTTCATGCTCGAAAAACAGGAACTACGAACAAATGGCTGTAGGTGAAATATCTATGGACGCAAATGTTGTTTCAAACACAACATTTGCTGAAAAGTATAAAGAAGCCCCTTCGCCTGAAACCTATATTTCATCTTCGGCGGCTGTGGAAAATCCAAACGATACTGTACGGAAAATAATTCGCACTGCAGATGTCAAATTCAAAGTTAAAGATGTGATAAAAGCCACATATAAAATTGAAAATATCGTTGTTGCCAATGGCGGTTATGTGGAGCATACTAACTTGGGAAGCAACATTAACGATATGCTCAACGCGCCGAAAAATCAGGATTCAACTGTTGTAACTACTTTTTATACAATTAATAACACGCTCACTTTGCGTGTGCCGAGTGTGAAACTTGATACAACATTAAAAGAAATTGCGCAACTTGTTGATTTTATGGATTATCGCATTATTAATGCAAGAAATGTTGCGTTGGATTTGTTGGCTAAACGCTTGGAACGAAATCGCATAGCACTATACAACGCCCGAATGAACAGGGCTATTGACCAGAAAGGCAGAAAACTTAACGACATTTCAGATGCTGAAAACAACCTGCTTTACAAAGCGCAGCAGGCAGACCAAGCGCAGTTGGCAAGCCTTTTGCTCGCCGATTCGATAAAATATTCCACCGTAAGTCTTTTTATTTATCAAAATAGAAGCGTTAAAAAAGAAACGATTGAATCCGATGAAATATATAAAACGCCTTTTGGAACGCGGTTTGTAAATAACTTAAAATTCGGTTGGACAATTATTACTGAAATTTTCCTTTTTGTTGTTAATCTTTGGGCAATAATATTAATTGCAGCAGTGGTTTATTTTGCTGTTAAATATATTCGTAAAAAATATTTCAGGAAAAATAAATAAAATTAATTTTGTTAAAATAGAAGATTTTGAAAAATATGAAAAATATTTTTGTATTAATAATAATTTTAACCGCATTTTATTCGTGTTCGACAATGGAAATGGCGAATGCGGGTTACGACAATCAGGGAAATTCGGGAAAACCTGTTATAACACAGTCGCTTTTTACAGATAAAAATGCGACTATTTCCGAAGAAAATATTCAGAAACTTTTGGACGGCGTTTATACTTTGTCCGATAAAATGAAAATTGCTGTTGTGCGGTTTGCCGACGGCAAAAACAACAAGCAATATTTTTATTGGAATTATTATAATCAGCGTGGCAATGAAGAATATCTGAAAACACAACAGGAGTTTTTAGAACTTTTTACAAAAAAATTTAATGAAACAGGCAAAGTTTCAGAAGTTTTTGTTGTGCCAGATATTTTACTTGCGTCAAATCCTTCATTTACAAATATCAGAGAGGCGGCGGTAAGAACACAGTCAGATGTTGTCGCTATTTTTACAATAACAAGCGAATTATATACTAAACGGAAGATTTTCAGCAAATTAGAAATAAAGGCATACAGTACGATTCAATTTGTTTTGATGGATGTCAGGACAGGTTTAATTCCGTTTTCAACTATTGTAACTAAAGATTTTCAGGCATTCAGAGCCAAAGAAGAAACGGATTTTAATAAAGAAGAAGCAAGTGAAAGAGTAAAAAAACAGGCAACTTTATTAAGCATAGAAGAAATTGGGCAGCAGTTAAAAACATTTTTAGAAAAAAAACGTAAATAAAATGAATTTACAAATAATAACTCCCGAAAAAATGGTTTATAGCGGGCAGGCGCAGAGCGTAACGCTGCCCGGAACTTTGGGCTTATTTGAAGTGCTTGAAAATCACGCACCGCTAATTTCTTCGTTATCAAAAGGTAAGATAAATTATGTATTGCCTTCGGGCGAGCAGAAAGAAATAGAAGCGGCAAGCGGAGGTTTCGTTGAAGTGAATCAAAACTTTGTGTCTGTGTGCATTGATTGAAAATTTAACAAAAAAAATGAATAAAGGAAAAACAATTTTTATCATAATTTTAATTGTGCTGACGGGAATTTTGTTTGCGCTGGCAAAAGCGTTTCCGCAAATTTCTGCAAACTCAACAGTACATTTATGGACAAATATCAGTTTGTTACTTTTTTTTGTAATTGAACTTGCAGTTATTTTGATAATTTTTAAAACGGACAAAAGCGTTTCGCCGCGTCAATCGGTAAATGTGTTTATGGGATTAAAAGTTGGTAAAATTCTTTTATCTATTTGTTTTATAACAATTTATCTTTTGGCAATAAAAGTAGAATCAAAGCGGTTTTTAATTGTTTTTGTGATATTATATTTTATTTATCTTATATTTGATACTGTATTTTTAATGCAGCAGCAAAAAATGAATAAAAAGCAAATTGAAAGCAAATGAGTGTTTTTTGTAAAAATATATTATTTTCAATGTTCCTGTTTTTAATTGCAGGAACTGACGGCGTTTTTGCGCAGGAAAATCATCACGGCGCAACGCAAGACGGTGAAAAACTGAATGTTACCGAACTGATTCTCGAACATGTCGGCGATGCTTATTCGTGGCATATTGTAACTATCGACAACAAGCAGATTGCAATTCCATTGCCTGTGATTGTGCGCAGCAGCAATGGCGCGTGGCATTTCTTCTCTTCTGCGCATTTTGAGCACGGACACGCTCAATATCAAGGTTTTAGTATTGCAGACGAAGGACAATACAAAGGAAAAATTGTAGAAACCAATGCAGCAGGTGAAGAAATTCGTCCGTTGGATTTTTCTCTTACAAAAAACGCTGTTTCACTGCTTATGAGCAGTGCGTTGTTGATTGTTCTGATACTTTCGTGCGCTCGCTGGTACAGGCGGCGCAAAGTTGAAGAATTGTCGCCAAAGGGCTTTTTTTGTGCGATAGAATTGCTGATTACGACTTTGATTGATAGTGTGATAAAACCTTGTGTGGGAAAGAATTACGCGCGTTATGCGCCTTATTTGCTGACAGTTTTTTTCTTTATTTTTATAAATGATTTACTTGGATTGATTCCGATTTTTCCCGGTGGAGCAAATGTTACAGGCAACATTGCGGTAACAGGCGTTTTGGCAGTTTTTACTTTTATTGTTGTAAATATTTTTGGAACAAAAGAATATTGGAAAGAAATTCTTTGGCCTAACGTGCCAATGTGGCTCAAAGTTCCGATTCCGATTATGCCCGCAATTGAAATTGTTGGAATGTTCACAAAGCCGTTTGCGCTGATGATTCGTTTGTTTGCCAATATTTTGGCAGGGCATGCAATTGTTTTGGGCTTGACGTGTATGATTTTTATTACCGTCAGTTTGGGTGCGGCGATGAATACGGGAATGAGCATTTTGTCCATTATAATGACAATTTTTATTGATGTGGTTGAATTGCTTGTGGCATTTATTCAGGCGTATGTTTTCACATTGCTTTCAGCAGTGTTTATAGGTTTGTCGCAGGTTGAGCCGCATCATCATAAAAATTCTGAAATTTAAAGATTTCTTAATTTCAAATTTTGATATTATGAAAAAATAAATGTTAAATGTTAATTAGTTAAATTTTAAAATAAATAAATTTTTGATTATTATGTTATTAAGTATTTTATTACAATCAGCCGCCGAATTAGGTTTGGCAAAGATGGGGGCAGCATTGGGAGCAGGTTTGGCAACAATAGGCGCAGGACTTGGCATCGGAAAAATTGGCGGACAGGCGATGGACGCTATCGCTCGGCAACCCGAAGCAAAAGGCGATATTCAGATGAATATGATTCTTTCTGCCGCTTTTATCGAAGGTGTAGCATTGTTTGCGGTGGTTGTTTGCGGATTTATTCTTTAATTCGAGTATCAGGATAAAAGCATCAAGACTTTGAGGGCGCAAAATTTTGAATTTCAAATTTTTACAGTCTTAAGTCTTGATACCTGATGCTAAAAAATGTAAATAATTTATGAGTTTATTAAAACCAGATTTGGGTTTATTGTTTTGGATGCTCATCTCGTTTGGCGTAGCGTTTTTTTTGCTTGCCAAATACGGTTTTCCTGTAATTGTGAAAATGATTGATGAGCGTAAAGCGTTTATCGACAAGTCGTTGCTTGCTGCAAAGGAGGCAAACGAGCAATTGGAAAATATTAAGGAAGAGGGCGAAAAAATTCTTGCTCAGGCGCAAGCCGAGCAACTTCGTTTGTTATCGGAAGCAAAATCTCTGCAAGCAAAAATTGTGGAAGAGGCAAAAACGCAGGCGACAATCGAAAGCGTAAAAATATTGCAAAAGGCGAATGAAGATATTAAAAGCGCGAAAAATGCCGCTTTGAGCGAAATTCGTGCCGAAGTTGCGGCTTTGTCGGTTGGAATTGCCGAAAAAATTATGCGCCGCCAACTTACCGACAGTGCACAGCAAGCGGCGATGATTGACCGCCTTTTAGATGAAATGAATATTTATAAATCGTAACCTGTTATGAACAAAGGACTTATACCAACGCGCTATGCAAAAGCGTTGTTTCAGTATGCGCAGGAAAACAATGCGGAAAATACTGTATATCAAGAAGTTTTACAAATTACTAAAATTTGTGAAACAGAAAAACGCATACGCGCTGTTTTGAAGAATCCCCTTTTGGCAAAACAAAATAAAGCGCAGATTATCAGAGCAATAGCAGGAGAAAATATATCGCCTGTATTCAGCAGATTTATTGATGTTCTTATAGAAAATGAGCGCGATAATTTATTGCAGCGTATCTGCCTGTGTTACATTGATTTATACAGAAAAAAAAATAACATTCACCTTGCAAAACTCACTACTGTTGCCGCGCTTGACCCTGCCGCAGAACGCCGAATTGTTGATTTGATAAAATCTGTTGTAGGAGGAACTATTGAAACTGTCAGCGTAATCTCGCCCGAATTGCTCGGCGGTTTTATCGTTGATGTTGATTCTAATCGTTGGGACGCTTCGCTGGCGGGGCAATTGCGGAGAATAAAAATGGAATTTTCTGTAAATAATCAAAAAAGATAAATTTAATTGAAAATTTTTATTAATTTTGCAGCCCAAAAAGAAAAAGAGAGATAAATTTTTAGATATAATTTTAAAATAATAATTATAATTTGAAAATTTAACAGACAATAAATTGTTAAATCGTAAATATTTTCAGATGGATTACAGCAATTTTTTATCAATGCGTGAAGAATTGTCGCTTATAGCGGTGATGTTTATTTTGCTTTTGATTGATATTATTGGCGGCGATAAGGCAAAACGCTGGTTTCAGCCTGCTGGAATTGTTCTTATGTTGCTTCATACGGCGTTAAACTGTATTCCGCGCGAGCCTTTTGAGGCTTTCGGCGGAATGTTCGTTTATACCCCGATGATGACAATTATTAAAACAATTCTTAATTTTGGCGTTTTAATTATTTTTCTGCAAGTACATCAATGGCTTAGCCGAGCGGACAACCCCATAAAGCAGGGAGAATTTTATTTTTTAACCCTCACAACGCTGCTTGGAATGTATTTTATGATTTCGGCGGGCAATTTTCTGCTGTTTTTTATCGGAATGGAAACCGCCTCAATACCAATGACAACGCTTATCGCTTTCGATAAATACCGCCGTACTTCGGCAGAGGCTGGCGCAAAATATATTTTATCCGCAGTTTTTTCTTCGGCAATAATGATTTTTGGAATTTCGCTGATTTACGGCGTTAGCGGAACGCTCTATTTCGGTGATGTTGCCCTTGCGTTTTCAAAAGGCTGGCTGCCTGTGATGGCTTTTGTGTTTTTTGCAGTCGGGTTGTTTTTCAAAATGTCGCTCGTGCCGTTCCATCTTTGGACAGCGGACGTTTATCAGGGTGCGCCGACAGGCGTAACTGCCTATCTTTCTGTAATTTCAAAAGGTTCAGTCGCTTTTGTTTTATTCGCTCTTTTAGTAAAAGTTTTCCCAAATATAATTGTCGAATGGCGCGTTGTGATGTGGATTATAGTTGTGCTTACAATTACAATAGGCAATTTGTTCGCGCTCAGGCAGGATAATATCAAACGTTTCCTTGCGTTTTCGTCAATTTCACAGGCGGGCTACATTGCCTTGACAATACTTTCGGCATCGGCGGAAGGAATGAATTCGCTTGTATATTATGTTCTGGTTTATATGCTTTCAAATTTGGCGGTTTTCGGAGTGGTAATGATTATTGAAAATTATGCCGATAAAATTAATATCAGCGATTATAAGGGTCTTTACAAAACAAATCCGAAATTGAGCGTTGTAATGATGTTTGGAATGTTTTCGTTGGCAGGAATACCGATTTGGGGCGGATTTTTCAGTAAATTTTTCGCTTTTATGGCGGCAGTTCATCAAGGATTTTTGGTGCTTGTTTTTATTGCGCTGCTAAATACGGTAATTTCATTGTTTTACTATTTAAAAGTAATAAAAGCGATGTTTTTGGAAGAAAACGACAATCCCATTCAAACGGTTAAGAGCGATTTTCCTGCACGCCTTGCCCTTGTGGTTTGTACAGTTGGTTTTTGTGTGGTTGGATTTTTGAGTGTTGTTTATGATAAAATCGGAAATCTGACTTTTTAAAATTAAAATTAAAATTTAAATTTATTATAATAAAATATCTTTTAAAAAATAATTATGCAGAATAAAGGATTGATAAGGGCTTTTGCCATTGTGCTTGGGCTTGTGTGTTTGTACTATTTGTCGTTTAGTATCGTTACTTCAACTTACAATAAACGTGCAAGAGAATATGCACATGGCGATGCCGATAAGGAATACAAATATTTGGATTCTATTGGCAATGAAAAAGTTTGGTTGGGCTTTACACTCAAAGAATGTCGTGACCGCGAACTTGGACTTGGACTTGACCTCAAGGGCGGTATGAACATTGTGTTGGAAGTGTCTGTATCTGACATTTTACGCGCTCTTTCGGATTATAACGAAAGTCCGAATTTTACAAAAGCGCTTACGCAGGCAACGCAAATGCAAAAAACAAACGGAAATAAACCGTATCTTGATTTGTTTGTAGCGGCTTACAAGCAAATTGACCCGCAGGGAAGGCTTGCCACAATTTTCAGTACAGTGGAACTCAAAGACAGAATTTCATTAAATTCGTCGAATGAACAGGTTATAAAAGTGCTGCAGGAAAACATTGACGGGGCTGTTGCAAACAGTTTCAATGTAATTCGCACACGTATTGACCGTTTTGGAGTTGTGCAACCAAACTTGCAGCGTTTGGGAAATACAGGGCGCATTTTGATTGAACTTCCCGGTATTAAAGAGCCTGAACGCGTGCGCAAACTGTTGCAGGGGTCGGCAAACCTCGAATTTTGGGAAACATTTGATTATAATGAAATTTCGAAAAATATCAGCGATGTAAATTCTTTCTTGGTAAATAATGAAGGAATTTTAAATGCTGCCGATACTGCAGCCGTTCAACTTGCTGCCGTTGTGGATACAACCAAAACTGTTAAAACTTCCGCACCAATGACGCAGGAAGACAGTTTGAAACTTGCACTTGCCAATGCCGACAAAGCATCTTCGCTGGCAGACTCGGTAAAATTCGATAAAAATAATCCTTTATTTGTATTGCTCAATACACGTGGAATGTCGGCGGGACCTGTTATTGGAAATGTTTTTGCTCGCGATACGGCAAAAGTTAATCGTATTTTTGCGCTCAAGCAAGTGCGCGAACTTTTGCCGCCCGAACTTTCTATCCGCTGGTCGGCAAAACCTGATAAAGCAAAAAACGGTTTGGAAGTTTACGCGCTTTATGCTATCAAGCAGCAACGCGCTGGACGCGCTCCTCTTACAGGTAATGTAATTACAAGCGCACGCGATGACTTTTCACAAGGATCGGCTAACGCAGTTGTAAGTATGAGTATGAACAGTCAGGGCGCACAAATATGGTCTCATCTAACAAGGGATAATGTTGGTAAATGTATTGCTATTTCGCTTGACGGCTTGATTTATTCCTGTCCTGTTGTACAAAATCAAATTAATGGCGGGTCATCGCAAATTACAGGTCATTTTACTCCGCAGGAGGCAAAAGACTTGGCAAATACGCTCAATTCGGGTAAAATGCCAGCACCTGCAAAAATTATTCAGGAAGAAATTGTTGGTCCTTCACTTGGAGAGGCGGCTGTAAAAGCGGGAATGATTTCGTTTATCATCGCTTTCTTTTTGGTGTTGGCATTTATGGTGTTCTACTACGGATTAGTTCCGGGTTTGATAGCCGACTGTACGCTGTTTGTCAATGTGTTTTTCTTGGTTGGAATATTGGCATCGTTTGGCACTGTGCTTACAATGCCCAGCATTGCAGGTATAGTTCTTACTCTTGGTATGGCTGTGGATGGAAACGTACTTATATATGAACGAATACGGGAAGAGAAAGAAAGCGGGAAATCGCAATTGAAGGCTATTCAGGACGGTTACAGCGCCGCGCTTTCGGCAATTATTGATGCCAATGTAACTACTTTGCTTGTCGGTATTATTCTTATGGTTTTCGGGCAGGGACCTGTATATGGTTTTGCCGTAACTTTGGTAATTGGTATTGTTACTTCGTTTATAACATCGGTATTTCTTACTCGTATGTTCCTCGAAACTTATGCAAAACGTGAAAAAGCAAAAGATTTACGTTTTACAACAAGATTTACGGAAGCGTGGTTTCAGAATACAAAATATAAATTTATTGAATCTCGCAAAATTGCCTATATAGGTTCGAGCATCGTCATTGTCATTTGTTTGGTAAGTATGGCGGTTCACGGCGTTAGTTGGAGTGTCGATTTTACAGGCGGACGCAATTATGTTGTAAAATTTGACCAGTCGGTAAATACCGAAACTGTGCGCGATAACCTTGAAGATGCCTTTGGCGAAGGACAATCGCCGCTTGTAATCACTTACGGCAACGATACACAAGTTCGTATTACTACAAAGTATAAGGCAGAAGAAGACGGAGATGATGTTGAAAAAGAAATTACAACCATTCTTTATAATAAATTAAAACCATTGCTTGCTCATAATGAAGCTTATGAACAGTTTGTTTCAACCAATGTTTTAAGTTCGCAAAAGGTAGGACCTACCATTGCTGACGATTTGAAAACATCGTCAGCCTGGGCACTTGGGCTTTCTCTGCTTGCCATTGCGTTGTATATTTTGATAAGATTTAAGCACATGGGTTTTTCTGTGGGAACGCTTATCTGCTTGGCACACGATATAATTATCATTATAGGCTGTTATTCCTTGTTCTATACAATAATGCCGTTCTCAATGGAAATAGACCAGGTATTTATTGCGGCGTTGCTGACATATTTGGGGTATTCGGTAAATGATACGGTAGTTATTTTCGACCGTATCCGCGAACATACGCGCCTGTATCCTAAACGTAGCGTAGCCAATTTGATGAATGAAGCGTTGAATGATACATTGAGCCGTACATTTTCTACATCAACAGCGGTGTTGATAGTGATGCTGGCGATGTTCATTTTCGGCGGAACGACAGTGCAAGGTTTTATTTTCGCTTTGTTAGTTGGTTCGGTTTTGGGTATTTATTCTACACTGTTTGTTGCCGTACCAATAGCCTACGATATAGTTATGTATCAAAACAAACGCAAAAAACAGAAAGAAATAGTATAAGATACAAAAATATAATAGAAATACTATCTCATAATTATAAAGTAAATATGTAATAAGGTAATATGTAATAATAATGTGTGGAATCTCCTGTCTGTGAAGATAGGAGATTTTTTTATAATTATATTAATTAATTTTGTATCTTTGTGCCCGAATAATTTTGATTTTATCATATTTAATAAAAATTTTATTTTTAAGAAAGAAATTTATTAAAAAATAATTATGAATATAATAAATTTATCTGAAAACAGATCGGTTCTTAATCAGTTTCTCAAAGAAATTCGCAGTGAGAAAATTCAGAGTGATTCGATGCGTTTCCGCAGAAATTTGGAACGTATCGGTGAAATTATGGCTTACGAAATCAGTAAATCGCTGCATTACAGGACGCAAAATGTAAAAACGCCGCTTGGCATTGCTCCTGTTGATGTGATTGTTGATAAATTGGTGTTATCCACGATTTTACGGGCGGGAATGCCGTTTCACAATGGCTTTTTGAATTATTTCGACAATGCGCAAAATGCTTTTGTGTCGGCTTATAGAAAATACAAGGACTCTTTGAAATTTGATATTTTTATTGAATATATCGCCTCGCCTGATTTGACAGGTAAAACGCTGATAATTACCGACCCTATGCTTGCAACAGGCGGTTCAATGGAGTTGGCTTACGGTGCATTGCTTACCAAAGGTACGCCGCAGCACATTCACATTGCGAGCATAATTGCTTCTCAGCAGGCAGTTGATTATATTGCGGCGCATTTCCCGCCGAAAAAAACTACGTTTTGGGCAGCCGCAATCGACCCTGATCTCAACGAACATTCGTACATTGTTCCCGGCTTGGGCGATGCTGGCGATTTGGCTTTCGGCAAAAAACTGTAAGTTGGTTATCAACCGTTGATATGTTTTTTATTAAATTTCGTCATTGTCAGGTTTGTGCCTGCAAGGACGAAACTTTTTATGATTTCGATAGCCGTGTTGATGTGGCAGGGTAGGGCAGATGCTTCGTCGGCAGTCCATTCGCCTAAAACGTAATTAATTTGTCCACCGCGCGGGAAATCAGAGCCGATGCCAAAGCGCAGGCGAGCATAATTTTGAGTTCCAAGAACATCTTGAATATTACCTAATCCGTTGTGTCCTGCATTTGAACCATGCGGTTTGAGGCGCAGTTTTCCAAAAGGCAGCGAAACATCATCAACCAAAACGAGCAGATTTTCCAATTCAATTTTTTCCTTTTTCAGCCAATAGCGCACAGACAGCCCGCTCAAATTCATAAAAGTTGATGGCTTGAGTAAAACAAGCGTATGATTTTTCACGCGCATTTCGGATGTAAAACCATAGCGGTGGTCGTCAAAAACAATATTGGACGCTTCTGCCAAAGCGTCCAATATTTTAAAACCGATATTGTGGCGGGTTTCGCGGTATTCTGCTCCGATATTTCCCAGCCCCGCAATAAGATACTTCATTTTTTATTTCTAATTTTAATATCCCAATATTTCAAATTCTGTTTTATTATTTAAATAAAGTTTTATTTTCAATAAACGATATTATTGATTAAAAAAACTTGTATTTTGAATAACTTTATAGAATTTAAAATTACGAAATCTTTAAAAATTAAATATTATTCTGCTTTCTGTTCGTTGGCAGCCGCGGCTGCACCGCGAGCGGCGCGTGTGAGTTTAACCTGTGCAACAACAGCGTTTTTAGCGTTGAGAATTTCCAAATCAGTAACAGAAACTTTTCCTACCTGAATTGATTTTCCCAAAGCAAGGTCGGTTACATCGATGGTAATATTTTCTGGTATTTTTGTGTAAAGCCCTTTTACGCGCAGTTTGCGCATTTCCAAACTCAATTTACCACCTGCGCGAACTCCTTGTGCAAGTCCTTTGAGTTTGACAGGCAATTCAACAACAACAGCCTTATCTTCAAATACTTCCAAAAAGTCAACGTGTAAAATTTTGTCACTGACAGGGTGAAATTGAATTTCTTTGACAATTGCGTGCGTTTTTGTTTTGTCGATGCTCAAATTAACAACAAACACTTCAGGGGTATAAACCAATTTGCGCAAATCGCCTTCTGTGGCTGTAAAGTGTATGTTTTTGCTGCCGCCGTAAAGCACACAAGGTATGCTTTCTTCTTTGCGAACTGCTTTAGAGGCTTTTTTGCCAACTTCTTTTCTCTCTTTTCCTTGTAAATTAAAAGATTTCATTAAAAAAAATTATTATGTGTTACTTAAAATAAGGAACGTACTTTTATTTATTAAGCAATGAGCGTTCCATTTCCCATCACACTTTTCTTTTTATCAAAAAAGTTTGCAAAATTAATATTTTTTTTTGAAATATGAAAGCAAATTTTTAAAATTTTGGTTATTGTAGTTGAAACTACATAGCGTTAAAAATATGCTTAATAAAAGTAAGTGCATTGTAACTCACTTATTTTCAATATTTTTTGGGTGGAAGATGGGGCTCGAACCCACGACCCTCAGAACCACAATCTGATGCTCTAACCAACTGAGCTACGTCCACCATTTAATTTTTTCGGACTGCAAAGATACAACAAAAAAATCAAAAAATAACAACTAAAAACCTAATTTTTTCCGTAAAATATTTTAAATGACTATATAAAATGTTAATTATCAAACATTTATATTTTACAAAATATTGTTTTTTATACTGATATTTTACGGTTGATATTTTTTTTGTATTTTTGCAGAAATTTTTATAATTTTATAATTGATTTTAAAAAATATGGATTTTATTCAAGAACTGCAATGGCGTGGAATGATTCACAATGCAATGCCCGGAACCGCCGAACAACTGCAAAAAGAAATGACAACTGCTTATGTCGGAATTGACCCAACCGCCGACTCGCTGCACATCGGGCATTTGGTTAGCGTAATGATGCTTCGCCATTTTCAACGCTTTGGACACAAGCCAATTGTTGTTGTCGGCGGGGCGACGGGAATGATTGGCGACCCTTCGATGAAATCAACAGAACGCAATTTGCTTGATATTAACACATTGAGACACAATCAGGAAGCAATAAAAACGCAGCTTTCTCGCTTTTTAGATTTTACAGGCAACGCTCCAAATTCCGCAGAACTTGTAAATAATTACGATTGGACAAAGGATTATCTGTTTTTGGATTTTATTCGCGATATTGGCAAACATTTGACTGTCAATTATATGATGGCAAAAGATTCTGTGCGCAAACGTCTTGACGGCCAAGGCGAAGGAATGTCTTTTACCGAATTTTCGTACCAACTTTTGCAGGGTTATGATTTTTTGTGGCTTTACGAAAACAAAAATTGCAAATTGCAAATGGGCGGATCCGACCAATGGGGCAATATTACAACAGGTACAGAACTGATACGCAGAAAGTTAGGCGGCGAAGCATTTGCGCTTACCTGCCCGTTGATAACAAAAGCGGACGGCGGAAAATTCGGCAAAACCGAAAGCGGAAACATCTGGCTCGACCGCCGATATACTTCGCCATACAAATTTTATCAGTTTTGGCTCAATGTCAGCGATTTGGATGCCGAAAAATATATAAAAATTTTTACTTTTTTACCGAAAGAAGAAATTGACGCTTTGGTTGCCAGCCAACAAGCCGAGCCGCATCTTCGTCCGCTGCAAAAGCGTTTGGCTGAGGAAGTTACTGTTATGGTGCATAGTCGCGAGGATTATGAACAGGCAGTTGAGGCGGCGCAAATTCTGTTTGGCAACGCAACAGCCGATGCTTTGCAAAAAATTGATGAAGAAACTTTACTTGCTGTTTTTGAAGGCGTTCCGCAATTTCAAATTGATAAAAATTTGATTGAAAACGGCACAAAAGCCATTGATTTGTTAGTTGAAACGGCGGCAGTTTTTCCGTCAAAATCGGAAATGAGAAAAATGGTACAGTCGGGCGGAGTTTCAATTAATAAGGAAAAAATTGATAATCAGGATATTATTATTGATAAAAATTTTTTATTAAACAATAAATATATTTTAATTCAACGCGGAAAAAAGAATTATTTTCTTTTAATAACAAATTTAAACAGTTTCTAAAATAATGCGGGGAATTTTCGGATTTTTGATTATTGCATATCTTGCTGCTGCGATTTACGTTTTTACGCGGATTTGGCAAGCCTTGCCCGCACTGGCAACAGTGCGTATTTTGTATGTTATTGCTTTTGTGTTTGTTACGCTTTCGCTTTTTGCCGCTATGTTTTTCCGCAGTATTTTACCTGCCAATTTGCTGAAAATTATGTATTTAGTTGGCTCAACGTGGCTTGTCGTGTTGATTTATTTGACAATGTTTTTTATTGTAACTGATGTTATTTATTTGGTTAATAATCATTTACATTTTATAAAAAAAACAGTTTTTTCGCTCAATTTGCGTCAATTTCAAGTTATCATTGGCTTAATTGGAGTTGTAATTGTTTTAATTATAGGCTATTACAAATTTAATAATCCTGTTGTTGTGGAGAAAAACATAACAATTCATAAAAATTTTTCTTTAAAAAATAATTTTAAAATCGTAGCAATTAGCGATATACATTTGGGATACGGAATAGGCAAAGCGCATTTGAAAAAATATGTTGAAATGATAAATGCGCAAAATCCTGATATTGTGCTGATTGCAGGCGATTTGGTTGACGCTTCTCTGCGTCCGCTTTTGGAGCAGCGAATGTTTGAAGAAATAAACGAAATTTCCGCGCCAATGGGCGTTTTTATGTGTTTTGGCAATCACGAACATATCAGTAATGATAAAAATTCGTTAGATTTTATAAAAAAAACAAAAATAATTCCTTTGCTTGATTCCATTGCAGAAATTGGAAATTTATCAATTATTGGACGAAAAGATAATTCCACATATAAACGATTGAGTTTGAATGAATTAATAAAAAATACTCCTGCCGAAAATATTAAAATCTTACTCGACCATCAACCATACAATTTAGAGGAAAGCCAGCAAAACGGCATTGATTTGCAAATTTCGGGGCATACACACAACGGACAATTTTTTCCAGTAAATTTAATTGTAAAAAAACTTTTTGAATTGCCTTGTGGATATATGCAAAAACTTGATACACATTATATTGTATCATCAGGTTTGGGACTTTGGGGACCGCCTTACAGAATTGGAACGCAATCGGAATTGTGGGTTATAAATTTAACATTTGAAGCAAAAGAATGACAAATCCAAATTATGAAATGCTGTTGGGTAAAGCGGCTGCATTTTGTTCATTATCAGAACATTGCATATCAGAAATAAAAGAAAAACTCGTAGGGTGGGGTGCAAGCGATTTGCAAATCAAAAAAATTGTCGCGCATCTTTTGAAAGAAAAATATATTGACCAGCAACGTTTTGCCACCGCTTACGCACGCGACAAACTTCGTTTCAATTATTGGGGAAAAATTAAAATCGGTTTTATGTTGCGCTCAAAAGATATTGATAATGAGATAATTACATCTGCTCTTGAAAGTATTAACGCCGACGAATATCAAAACGTTTTACACGAATTAATAAAAGCAAAAGAAAAAACCATCAAAGCCGCTTCCAACTACGAAAAACGCGGAAAACTGATGCGTTTTTTGCAGGGAAAAGGCTTTGAATTTGCAGAAATGGAACGCGCAATCAACGCGATTTCATAACTATTTTTTGATTTTTAAAATTTGATAAGCGCGTGCAATGCCGTACAAACCGAAAATTACCGCAAAAATAATCCGCATTGCTTTTGGCAGCAAAAGGTCGAAGCGATGTGTAAAAATAAGCATATAAACCATTAATGCACAGGCAATTAACATCATAATTCCACCAAAGGAACGAAACGAAAACTTATTCATATTTTTAGAAAATTTTTATTAACATAATTCGTGAATAACCAGCCCAGAGCGCAATTTCGGCTCAAACCAAGTGGTTTTGGGCGGCATAATATTGCCGCTGTCGGCAATGTCAATCAGTTGCTTCATAGAAACAGGAAAAAGTGCAAACGACACACGCATTTCGCCGCTATCAACGCGCTTTTTCAATTCTTCAAGCCCGCGAATTCCGCCCACAAAATCAATGCGTTTGTCGGTGCGCAAGTCTTTTATTCCAAGAATTTTATTTAAAACCAAATCTGACAAAACTGTAACGTCAAGCACTCCAATCGGGTCGCTGTCGTTGTATGTGCCTTGTTTTGCAGTGAGCGAATACCAATTTCCGCTTAAATACATCGCAAAATTATGCAGTTTGTCGGGCTTGTAAATTTCCTTGCCTTTGAGTTCCACATCGAAATTTTTATTTAATTTTTCCAAAAATTCCTCGTCTGTCAATCCGTTCAAATCCTTTACAACGCGGTTGTAATCAATAATCGTAAGTTGATTATCGGGGAAACAAACCGCCATAAAATAGTTGTATTCCTCGTCTCCACGATGATTAGGATTGTTTCGGCGTTTTTCATCTCCAACCAAAGCCGCCGCCGCGCTGCGGTGATGCCCATCGGCAATGTACAAAGCAGGAATTTGAGCAAAAATTTCGGTAATTTGTGCAATTTTTTCTCTGTCGTTAATTATCCAAAATTTGTGTCCAAAGCCATCATGTTCTGCAACAAATTCATATTCAGGCGTTTGAGCAGTGATTTCTGCAACAATTTTATCCAACTCATTATTTTGCGGATAAGCAAAAAATACAGGCTCTACATTTGCATTAGTAACGCGCACGTGCTTCATACGGTCTTCTTCCTTGTCTTTGCGCGTGAGTTCGTGCTTTTTGATATTGCCTTTCATATAATCATCAACAAGCGCACATACAACCAGCCCATACTGCGTCTTGCCATTCATTGTTTGCGCATAAACATAGAAATTTTCGTCTTGATCCTGCACAAGCCAGCCCTCACTGCGAAATTTTGCGAAATTTTCCGCCGCTTTTTGATACACTTTTTCTTCGTGTTCGTCTGTACCTTCAGGGAAATCAATTTCAGGCTTAATGATATGATACAGAGAATATTGATTGCCCGCTGCTTCTGCTCGCGCTTCATCAGAATTCAACACATCGTAAGGGCGCGATGCCACTTTTTCTACTAAATTTTTCGGCGGACGAATGCCTTTGAAAGGTTTGATTTTTGCCATAAAATATATTTAAGATTAAGAGTTGTTTAAATTTTGAAAATATTTTTAATTTTTATTTTCTTCCTCCTCATTGATTTTCGGATAGGTAATTCGCGTATGGTAAATGCTTTTAACTTTTTCTTTGAGAATATATTTTACCTTTTCCACATCAAGAAAACTTATCGGCGCGTTTTTGAATTGTCCATCGGCAATCTGGCTGTCAATCATATCTTCTACCATTGCATCAATGCTTTCAACGGTGTATTCCTGCAAACTGTGCGACCGTGCTTCAACAGCATCAACCATCATCAAAATCGCCGTTTCCTTTGTGTTCGGGCGCGGTCCTGGGTAAGTAAAAGCCGCATCATCTGGCGTAATATTCGGATTTGCATTTATAAACGAATTATAAAAATATTTTGTTTTGCTTGTGCCATGATGCGTAATGATAAAATTGATAATTTGTTCAGGAATATGTTGTTTTTTAGCCATTTGCACGCCATCGGCAACGTGCGCCATAATCAGTTTTGCGGCATCGGCATAGTCAAGTTCCAACAGCGGATTATTGCCGTCTGTCTGATTTTCGGTAAAATATTCAGGATGCAAACTTTTTCCAATATCGTGATACAGTGCGCCTGTTCGCACAAGTAAAGCATTGGCATTTATTGCTTTAGCCGCTTCGGTTGCCAAATTTGAAACCTGCAAAGTGTGCTGAAAAGTTCCGGGTGCTTTTTCGGCAAATCCAATCATAAAATCGCTATTAATATTTGTTAATTCAACCAAAGTAATGCTCGAAACAAGTCCAAATATTTTTTCTATAAAATATATTAAAATATAAGCAAAAAGCATCATAAAACTGCTGATTAACAGAAAAATAAGCATCATTAAATGAACATTAGCCAAAGAATGACCTTCTTTTATAAATTCCAAACCTGTGTAAGTAACAAAGTAACAGATAAATACATACAAAGCCGTTTGCGCGAGTTGCGAGCGTTGCGTCAGGTCTTTCATATTGGCAACGGCGGTCATTCCTGCGGTGATTTGCAAAATTACAAACTGAAACGGATTATCAACAATCAGAGTAAGTATCAGAACTGTAACAATATGCGAAAACAATGCAGTTCGCGAATCGAAAAACACGCGAATAATTACAGGTAAAAGCGTAAATGGAATAATATAAATAGAAAAGGTTGAAAATCTGATAATTAGAGATGTTATAGCAACTATTAACAAAATAATCAACGCAATGAAAAAAAGATTGCTGAAACTGTCGTAAATTCTTGGTCGGAAAACGTAAATATATGAAAATAACAGAGTTATAAAAAGCAGTACAAGAATCAGTTCGCCTATAATTTCAAATGGCGATTTTTGCATATTTATATGTCGTTTGTCATATTCAATGCTAAGCGAGTGAATTTTTGCGTAAATTTCTGGAGTAATAATTTCGCCCTTATCAATAATTTTTTCGCCGCTATAAACCATTCCCGTTGTTTGAGAAAGTCCTTTAAGCAACTCATTTTTAGAACTTTCGGAAGCCAAACTGTCGTATTTTACGTTTTCTGTCAAATACAGATTCAAATTGTAGTCGTTCATCAAACTGTAAATTTGCGGAGAGGCAGTAAGAATTGCTTCGTAAGCAGTTTTTTGCGTATATAAACTACTTATATTCAGACGTTTGGATTCTCTGTTAGGCAAAATGCAATTAATTTGCGTCAAATTATTTTTTGCGAGTTGATTCAAATCGTCTATCGAAATAATTCCTCGTTCATAAACCTTGCTGAATTGTTTTGTAACAAGATTTCGAGTAAATTCATCTTCATTTGCCAATGAATTTTTTAATTTCTGAATTTGCTCTGATGCAATTGCCGTATCAAGCGAAAAATAAGGTACAAAATTGTTCAAAAGTTGATTTCGTTCCCGCTCAATTTCCTTTTCGGGTTTCAATGGCAAAAAATCGAAAGGAGCAGTCAAGGCATCGTAAGCCCACGATTTCCCTTCTTCATAGTTAAAATCCAACTTGTCGTCAGATGGAAAAAGTTCAATCACAGCCGCCGTCAAAATCACAAACATTGCCATTTTGAGCAATGTCTGCACCGATTTTTTGTTAAAATTAAACTTCATACTGCACTGTTTTTTTAAAACACAAAATTAAAAAAATAATTTTATTTAAAAAAAAAATATTTTTTTTGTAACAAATTTCTGTTTTTTTCGTCTTTATAATTAGAAGGAAAAATTTTTAGTATTAACTTTAAAAAATAATTTTAAAATGAAAAAAGTATTAACGGTTTTAACAGTTTTATTCGCTGTAAATCAAGCAATTGCAGCGCAAAGCGTAGAAAGTTTCATTGCCGATTTTGCAAAATTTCAAGGCGTGGAAACTACAAAAGTGGATTCTGAAATGCTTGCTGCAGCAAAAGCAAATTCGGAAGATTCCGATGATTTTGAAGGATTGGAAAAATTAAAGAACGTTGATGTAATGAAAGCCGACAATCCATCGGCAGAATTATTGGAAAAATGTGTGAATTTTATCAGCAGTTTCACCCAAGATGTTGATTACGACACGCTTATAAAAGTTTCCGAAGGAGGTGATAAAGTGTTGATTCTTTCGAGCAAAGCAGAAAATACCGAAAAATCAATGATTGTCATCGCAGTTGGAAACGATGGAATCGCTGTTGTAAGAATCAACGGCGAAATTGATTTAAATGACATAAGCTTCTAATAATCAGCATAATGGACGCAGCGGCATTCAAACAGAAATTTCTTCCTGTAAGCAGGAAACTGTATGTTGTCGCTTTCCGTTTGCTCGAAAACCGCCAAGATGCCGAAGATGCGGTGCAGGAAACTTTTGCAAAACTTTGGGCAAAACGCGCGGAATTGCAGCAAATCACTAACAGTGAAGCATTTGCAATAGTTACATTGAGAAATATTTGCCTTGATATTTTAAAATCTAAAAAAATGGAATTTACAAATATTGACGAAAATATGCCTGAAAATCATAATTTTATTTCAGAATTGGAAGTACGTGATAAAATTGTGATTATCAGAAAATTAATTAACAATTTACCTGCTGCGCAGCGCAAAATTATCAAACTCAAAATTTGGGATAATTTTTCTGACGAAGAAATTGCCCTTGCCACAGGAATAGGCGCAGGAAATATCAGAGTAATGCTTTCTCGCACACGAAAGTTGCTCAAAGAACGATTCCTGAAAATTGACATCACTGCCTGATTTTCTATTTAAAAA
>WRGS01000229.1 GCA_009787075.1 Paludibacter sp. | reverse complement strand
ATTGCGTTTGAAGTTCAAGTTTTCACAGTTTCAGAATCTCTGTTTGCCGCACTCTCGCCGTTTGTACACAACATTGCAAAATGGCATTTCTATAAATTTCCTTTTTTTAAAACGACACCACCGCGCCAATCATAGCATTTATACCCTGAACTTTGTATCCAAAATAAATATCATATTTTTGATTAAGCAAATTATTTCCTGCAAGGAAAACAGTCAGCCACTCGGAATAAGTGTATGATGCGCTGAAATTGAGGTCAAGCCGATTTTTCATTGGCGCGGCAAACGAGCCAAGCCGCGCTTTTAAACCTGTTTGATAATATCCTGTTAATGAAAGATTTACATCTTTTACAACGCGATAAGAGGTATTCAGCGTAAATTCATATTGCGGTCGCTGCCAGGGAAATTCTTGAATTTTGAGCGGTCCTGTAAAATATTTTCCAGAAAAATCGAAGTTAAATTTGTCCTTCAAAGTATATGAAACTCGTCCGCCCAAAATTAGCAAATTACTGTGGTCGTAAACCACATCGAAGCGGTTGGAAAAAATCATACTGTCTTGCGGTTGCAAAGCAACATTTCCCTGCTTGTAGCAGTAAGATTTATTTACGAAAAAATAATCATTGTTTGTTATGCTGTAATCGGCAAAAACATCAAAAAGTAGTCCCGCTGTTGGCTTTATCAGCAGCCCGCCGTAAAATTCCATCGGCGTATAAGTGTCGCGTACACGCACATCAGAAGCAAGATACGGATTTTCGTAAAAAAGTTCGTCCATAGAATTGACTTTATATTTTCCTGTAAAGCCTGCATAAATTTTCAAAGTTTTTGGTATAGGTTTCCATTCGAGGCGCACATCAGGCGCAAATTTAAGACCTTTTTCGCCCGCAAACTGAATGGCAGACAAAACACCAAACCTTATATCAAATTTTTCGAGTTGATTAAATTCAAAATAAGGCGAGAGAACAAGTACGCCATATTTTTGAGGAAAATTAATTTCCATTTTTGAATTATAAAAAGCGTTGTAAAGTTCGGCATCAACTCCAATTCTGTTTTCATTAAAAATAAAACTCAATTGCCCCGAAGTATTAACAAAATGTTCTGTAACGCCCGCCGTATTGCGAAAAAGCCCATATTTCAGCCGTGCAAGATAACGCCAATTCTCTGCATTTTCTGCCGAGCGAACTCCCAAATTTGCACCTGCGCGAAAAAAATGCGCGAATTTTGACGCTTCATCTAAATCTTTGATTAACACAGAATTATATGGGAAATTCGCTGCGTAATAAGTTACGGTTGGGTCGTTGATAATCAGGCGCGAAAAATACAACTCTTCCGCGTTTTCATTATAATTTTCTCCATAATATTTAAGTCCCTGATAGCCAAAATTTAATCCGCCAAAAAGCGTCAAATTATCAAAATATTTATCAAAAGCCAACTGCGCTGTTGTAGTCATATAATATTGTTCGTTGTACACGCCGCGCTGCTTTATAACCGCATCAAGCCGCATATCCGAGCGGTCGATTAAAGGATACGAAAAATCGGCTATTGAATTTGGATAAAAACCGACAGCCAGCCGCGCAAAACCGGGGCGGTCGCCAGCGCGGTGAGCATAAAGCAAAGTTGCCGCCGAAAGCGGATGAATGTTTCCTCCGAGCGATAGAGGTGAAGAAAAATCGGAATAAACCGCATCAATCACGGTTTTTTGTGGTTGAACAACCGATGGTGTAGTTTCAATTTTGCCCGCCGATTGAATTTCGGGAACAAAATCACGCTCAACAGTTACAGATTTTTTTATAATGGAATCGTTGCTTTGCGCAGCGCAAAACGCTGAAAAACAAAGAAATACTATATTGACAGCACACAATTTCAGTTTTATATTCATAAAAATATTTTTTGCAAAAATAAGTAATTAATTTTAATTATTATTCATTTTGCGTTTCTAATCTTTGTTTCTGGATTCAAATATTATTCAACAAAATGTACTTTTTCTATTTCTTCACATTTTCATTTTATATGTCTCGTTATTTCTTACAATCATTTTCCCAAAATTTCGGCTTTGCCAAAAATTGGCGTTCCGATGCAGCCGCTTGGCATTTGGATTTTGAGCATTGCAGCAAGCGTGGGAGCAATGTCAGTCATATAAACTTCGGTGTAAGTATGGCTTGGGGTAATTTTCCAGCCGAAAAACACAAGCGGAATATGCGCGTCATAAGGATTCCACGAGCCGTGAGTCGTTCCAATACGGTCTCCATCGCTATACAAACCTGACTTGAGAATAAGTTGAATATCGCCCGAAAATTCGCGGTTGTAACCGTTTATTATCATTTCCTTAATGCGTGCAGGAATTGTTGCCTGCGCAACCTTTGTCGCATCAACAACATATTGAAATACAGGAAATTTATTCAAATATTTTACTGTTTCTTCTTTAATTTGTTCAAAATCTGCGGAAGAAGCGTTTATTTTTTGAAAATCAAAATTTACCTGATAATTGTCCAAATTTCGCACAGGTTTGTTTATGTTAAATTTTTTCGATAAAAAATTATTCAAACTGTCAGCATAAATTTTTCCATTCCAATTGTCTGCCGCAATTTTATGGTCAATCAAAAATTGTGCGTTGTGTGCAACGGCGTGGTCGGCAGTGAGGAAAACCAAATAATTTCCTTTCCCAACTTTTGCGTCAAGAAAATCAAAAAAATCGCCCAAATCTTTATCCAAACGCAAATAATTGTCTTCTATTTTTGCTGAATTTGGTCCGCAACGATGCCCGATAAGGTCGGGCGAAGAAAAACTTATTGCTAAAAAATCTGTGATTTCATCTGCGCCAAGTTGCTCGTTATCAACTGCTAAACGCGCAACATCCAACGTCATTGTGTTGCCAAAGGGCGTTTCGCAAACCATATTGCCGTCTCCTATGGTTTTCGCAATTTGCGCCAAATGAATTGGAAAATCGAAGTTAAACGATTGTTTATAAAATGTTTTGTCTTCGTAATTATTGACATTCGGCGCGCTTTGCAGATAAGTTTCTATCGGATAAAGCGGAGTCCAATCCTGCTGTACAAATTTTTTCCACGATTTTTTTTCGTTATAATTTTTCAGCCATTCGGGTAAACTTGTTCTGTACCAAGTACTTGTAATCCAATTTCCCGTTTCTTTATCAAACCAATATGCAGCATCGGCAGCGTGTCCGGCAGGCAAAATACTTCCCCTGTCCTTTATTGCCACGCCAACAACTTTGGAACGGAAATTTGTAGCCAACTTCAACTCGTCTGTAATTGTTGTTACCTGCAAATTTCTTGGCGACATTTTGCCATTTTTTGCATCAACATTTGGATTTCCAACGCAATTCACGCTATTATCCCCAGTACAGTAAATGTTTTCGCCTGTAGATTTACGGTAAAAATCGTTTGAGGCAATTCCGTGCAAAGACGGAACAGAACCTGTATAAGCGGTTGCATGTCCAACAGCGGTATAAGTTGGCAAATGATTCAGCATTGTGTTGTCGCACGAAAAGCCCTCGTTTATCATACGGCGAAAACCACTGTCGCCATATCGGTCGTAAAAACGGTAAAAATAATCCCACCGCATTTGGTCAACAATAATTCCCACAACAAGTTTCGGGCGTTCAAGGTTTTGAGAAAAAGCGTAATTTATTGAAAATAACGTAATTACAGCAATTAATATTTTATTTTTAAAAACAAACATAATGAATATATAAAGGTTTTACAATTTTAAAATAAAAATGCAAAAGTACGCTTTATTTTAAAGAAAAGCAAAAACAATGCACTACTTTTGTACAAATCAAATCATAGGTTTTATACAATATTGATTATTGCTTCAATAAATTTTAACTAAAATTTGGCATAAAATATTTGGCAGTAAAAAAATAAAATATAAATTTTGCAAAATAAAGTTGCATTCAGTACTGAAACTACTAAAAGTCCTTTTTTTGTTAATAACTTTTTTTTAAAAAATAATATTATTTAAAATAAAAACTTTAATTTTGCAAAATTAATTTTGTTAAACCTTTAAATATAATAAATTATGGCACAAGCATTTACAGACCAAAGCGTTAAAGAATTGATAGCCAGCGGAAAACCTGTTGTAATTGACTTTTGGGCAGAATGGTGCGGACCGTGCAGAATGATTACCCCAATTGTGGAAGAACTTGCCCAAGAATACGAAGGTAAAGTTGAAATTGGCAAACTGAACGTTGACGACAACGTTGAAATGCCTGAAACATACGGAATTCGCAATATTCCGACTTTGCTTTTTTTCAAAAATGGCGAAGTAGCAGACAAGCAGGTTGGCGCAACGAAAAAAGATGTTTTAAAAAGCAAAATTGAAGCATTGCTTTAAATAATTATGCAGCAATATAAAGACCTGTTAAACAGGATTTTAACCGAAGGAATTGAAAAACGCGACCGTACTGGTACAGGAACAATTTCGGTTTTTGGGCATCAGATGCGTTTTGACCTTGCCGATGGTTTTCCTTTGCTGACAACAAAGAAACTGCACTTAAAATCAATAATTTACGAACTTTTATGGTTTCTTCGCGGCGATTCAAACGTAAAATTTTTGCAGGACAATGGCGTGCGAATTTGGAACGAATGGGCTGACGAAAATGGCGATTTGGGGCATATTTACGGACATCAATGGCGCAGTTGGCATGGTTACAACGGCGAAACCATTGACCAAATTGCCCAGGCGGTAGAAACAATAAAGAAAAATCCCGACAGCCGCCGCATTATTGTAAGCGCGTGGAATGTTGGCGATTTACAAAATATGGCTCTTCCGCCGTGCCACATACTTTTTCAATTTTATGTGGCAAACCAAAAATTGAGTTTGCAAATGTATCAGCGCAGTGCAGATGTTTTTCTTGGTGTGCCGTTCAACATTGCTTCTTACGCGCTGCTGCTGCAAATAATTGCACAGGTTACAGGTTTGCAGGCGGGCGATTTTGTGCATACTTTTGGCGATGCGCATATTTATCTTAATCATTTAAAGCAAGTAGGCGAGCAACTCGCCCGCACGCCGCGCCCTTTGCCGCAAATAAAAATCAATCCCGAAGCGAAAGATATTTTTTCGTTCCAATATTCTGATTTTGAATTGATTAACTACAATCCATATCCGCATATAAAAGGCGAAGTTGCAGTGTGATTTACTTTTATGACTCACTGCCAAAACATTGCAGCATTTACTGTGCCTGTTCTCTTTTAACTTGTTTAATTTTAGGCTGTATTAAAAATATATTTACCGCAAAAGCGCAAAGATTTTTAGCAAAGGTTGCAAAGAATATATTCCTTAAATTCAAAACTTTGCGCATCTTTGCGTAAATTCATTTCGCACCTTGCGTTTAAATTTTTTGTGCTTTTAATACAACTTTTTTAGAAATTCCCGTATAAAATCTTTTAAAATTTCACATCATAATTCGGCTCGGTTGTGATTTCGGGTACAAGTTCGGCATAAACTACTTTCCCTTTTTCGTCAATTGCCACAACCGACCGCGCCAACAAGCCTTTCAATGCACCTTCAACCATCAACACGCCGTAATCTTTCCCAAATGTGTTGTAGCGGAAATCAGATGCGGTAATCACGTCTTTCAATCCTTCTGCGCCGCAAAAACGTCCTGCTGCAAAAGGCAAATCCTTTGATACACAAAGAACTGTTGTGTTTTCCTGCGTAGAAGCCCATTTGTTGAATTGGCGCACCGAAGTTGCACAAACGCCCGTATCAATGCTAGGAAAAATGTTTAAAACCACACGTTTCCCAGCAAAATCTTTCAATGAAACTTCCGCTAACTCGCCTGTAACTAATTTAAAATCAGGAGCTTGTTCGCCTACTTTTGGCAACGCGCCAACAATCGCCACTGCATTGCCCTGAAAATTTACTGTTGTCATTTTTATTATTATTTTTAAGTTTATATATTTAATATTAAAAAAATTCAGCCACTTCTTTTTTGAGAAACTCAACCGCTACATCAGTCGGAGTTTGCGCCTCGTTGTTATAAATCATAATTATTCTTTCCGCCAAAGCCGCTCCATTAGCATCGGACGGACATTCTGCTGCACAAAGATTTATCAAATTAAGCAAACTTTCTTTGGTATTTATAATGTTTTCCCAAAGTACGATGCTGACATAAATCTGCTGCGAAAGATTATGCGCAAACTCTTGACGAATAGTATTTTGCAACGTAATTTGCAAATCAAAACAATTCATTCCGTCTTTAAAATTATTCAAAATCAAATTTTCTGGTTTTGTCCGCTCAAGCAACAACATAAGCCGTTCATACGAACGCAAGCGCACAGGCGTAATATATTGCAAATTTGCTTTTTGCAAATCACTATTTCGCTGATTGGCAAAATTTTGTAATAAATTTTTCAATAAAATCCATGCAGCCAGCAAAACCAGCAAGGCAGGGACAACCGCTATCAAAAAAACTACAAAATTATTCATTTTTTAAAATTAATTTTTTGCAAAAATACAAAAAAAATCCACGAAAATACAATAAAGTACGATTTTTGCTATTTAAAAAAATATAATTTAATTTAAGTTTTAGCAATACAGAATATAAGGTAAAGATGAAAAGATTTTTTACGATAAATGTTTTTATTATTCTACTGACAGTCAATGCCTTTTCTCAAATAGGAATTCGTATTGGCGTGAATAGTGCGCAGCAGATTCGCACGTTTATTGACCACCCCGCAAATTTTACAACTGACAAACTTACAGGTTTTCAGGCTGGTTTGGTGTGGCAAAGTAAATTTGGCAAATCGGGTTTTGGCACAGAAATAGGCGCGCTTTTCACTCAAAAAGGCAGTTTTTACAATTACACAGACAACAGCATTTCTGTTGAAAAATTTGACGAACTTAATTATGTATCTGTACCGTTCAATATTCGTTTTATGCCGCCGATAAGTTCGCCTGTAAATCTGTATGGGACAGGCGGTATATATTTTTCGTACCTTTTGAGTGGCAAAACAACTGACGAAACAAATAATTCTTCTGAAAAAATGACATTTCGCAGCGTTACAGAACGTATGGACGTGGGCGTTTCGGCAGGCGGCGGAGTGCAACTTTTAGGAAAAATCCAGTTGGGCATAACATGGAACTGGGGTTTTATGCACACTCCGCTTTCAACTTCCGATTTTATTAAAAATTTCAAAAACAGGGATTTTTCAGTAAATTTAACCTACGTTTTTTGAGATTGGTAAATCAAAATTTTCTTTCCAAAAATATTTCTACTGCTTTTCGTACCGATTGCAATCCGAAATCGGCAGGGTGGATTTTTTCTTTTGGAACAAAAAAACATTCAGCAACATCATCTGCGGCTTGTATCGAATTGTAATTTAATAGTTTGGCAGAGAAGAACAAATCGGTTGTCGGCACGGTAAGTCCTTTGTAATCATACAAATTGGGCAATGAAAAAAGATAACGAATTTCTGTTGCACCAACTCCAACTTCTTCTTCAATTTCGCGGGTAATTCCTTCTTCTGCCGTTTCGTGTGGGTCAATAAATCCGCCGGGTAAATCGAGCGTACCTTTGGATGGAGCATTGGCGCGACGGCAAACGAGCAATTCATTTTTTTCGTTACAAATAAACGCCGCCGCTGCTGCCGATGGATTGAGATAATACACAAAACCGCACGCAAGGCATTTTTTTGATTTGAAATTATTCTGAACAAACTCCGCAGAGCCGCACGCGGGGCAATATTTAAAAAGATTTTGGAATTGCATTTTGGAAATTTAATTTTACAAATGCATTAAAAATATTTCTTTTACATCAATAACTTCCTTTGTTAGGTTGTCGTAAATAAAGCCGACAATGTGCATATTTTCGGGTTTGCCGCTGTTGCGCGGAGAAAGAGTTGTATTTAATTGTGATAAAAAATATTTTTCGCAAATGTAATTTACTGTTTCATTTGTATTTACAGAAATATCTTCTCCCCAAATTCCATTGATTGCATCGCGCAACACGTGATTATGTTTGTAATTTCGCCCGCCGCCTTCTCCTGCCTGATAACTGACAATGCCGCTTTCGGTAAGCCAAAGTTGCAGTTTTAACGCATTTTTCGGTTGTGAGTGAGCTGTAACAGACGAATTAACAACAAAACTGCTGTCGGTTTGATTATAATCTGCTGTCAAATTCAATTTTACATTTGGTATTTGAGAGTTTGCACTGCCAAGCGAATTCAATCTGTTAATAATTAACGCAGCCCATTTCGCATCATTGACCTCAACATATTTGTCGCCTTGCTGCTTTGTTCTGCTAATCATTCCAGCAGGATAACTTTCGTCTGTTGGATAAAAAAACTGTCTGTATGCATCGCCTGCAGTGGTGCGAAACGAATCTGTGGCAAAAACTCCTGCGTGAATGCTGACAACTGTAAGTTGCTCGTTCAAAGCATCTTGCAAACCAGCAGCAGTAGCCGCTGCACGCGGACAGTTTGAACAATAAACGCCTGTAAAATCTTCAAGTAAAACGGTTTTCCCGTTGTTAATATATTGGGACAAAATAATTCTGTTGTCTTTGCCTATTTCATCGCAAGCGGCAAATATCATTATCAGAATTATCAAAATTATTGAATTTGCAGAATTTATTATTTTCATTTTTTGCTAAAATTTTTACAAAGGTACAATTTTTTATGCAAAACAAACAAATATAAAAACCAATTTTTTGCCCGATTTTCTCTTAATTGCAACCAAATATTCCAAAACTCGAAACAATTTATTGGAAATAAAACACTAAATTATCTCGTCCTCAAAAAGCGTTACAGTTTTACTGACGGAATGGCTGATTTTGAATTAATACCTTATAAATTATTAAAATTTAATCATATCTTCAAAGTTATCATACATCTTAAATCTACGACCATTAATAATCAGGTCGCCATTGTTAATAGAATAAGAAAGAGTATCACTGCTAAAAAAATCATCAACAATGTTACTGTTGAATAAATTATTAACAATGTAGGTAAAATCATAAAGTCTTATTTTTGAATCGTTATAGATATAACTGCTTTGTAGAAGATAATTCCCAGAAAGATTGTTGTGGAGTTCATATTCGCTATAATTTTTAGTATAGTTAATAAAAATAAGTCCACTGTTTTGCAATTTATCAACAACATTAATATTATGGTCGCCATCCAAACTCCAACCTGCCTGAAAACGTACAACTATATATCTTGATATACGCCCCACAATAGTGCCGCTCTCAAAGCCTATTTGTGTATATGAAGCGGCATATTTTTTAATAGGCATTTCACTTTGGCTGTTATATGTAATAACAGGAAATTCATTTACAGGCTCGGGTTTTTCAGGCTCTTTGTTGTCCTTGCATCCTGCCATTGCGGTAGTAATTATTGCTATAAATAATATTTTTTTCATATAATATAATAAATTATTAAATTAAATTTTTATTGAAAGTTATATAATAGCAAAAACGAAAAAACTCTCTTTTTTTTATTTAATTTTTGCAATGTACAAAAGTAGTGCATTTTTTTTTGAAGCAACAAAATCTTAATGCAATTTTTGCATTTGATATTTTCGCAGGAAAAAAACGGCGTTGCCGAAAAATTTTCTTTGTTGTATTGAATCAGTTCAATTGTTGTTCCTGTTTGAATATCGCCAAGATACGAAATTTTTTTCCAACATTCTGGAATGTTTCGTTTTTTGATGTCCACATATATTTATTTATTTATTGATTGTTTATTTGCCATATTTTTTTATTTTAAAAATAAATCAACTGAATTTATTGCATTTTGTAATCGTTTTTTTTCTTTTCCTTTTATTATATAATATGACTTCCCTGTTTTTTCAATTTCATTTTTATACCATTTGAAAAAAAATTGCCGCTGCTGCTCTGTTCCATTTTCACGGACAGCGTCATTTTCCCATTTAATATCAAGAAAACACAACAAATAGCAATCAACAGGCGTGTTTTTTAGATAATTTTCTACAAAAAGCGGCGTTTTTTTATAACAATGTTCAAACCAAACTTTTGTAATAATCAAATCGGTATCAAAAAAAATAAATTTTTCGCCGCTTTTGCCCGCTTCGTTCAGTTGCCTGATTTGTTCGCGTGCAATACGGCAAACATCGCGGAAACCGTAATTTCTTCCCAAATTTTCAACATATTCCCGCGCATATTCTGCCACCCACACTCCGCCAAAATGCGCTGCCAACGCCTTTGCAAGCGTAGTTTTTCCTGTTGATTCTGGTCCTGTAAGGCAAAAAATCGGCATTTGTTTTAAATTTAAAAGAATATTAAAAATTAAATTACTATTTTTGTGAAAATATTTTTTATGCGCAAAATTACAATTTTTATTCTTTTTCAAGTGATTTTTTGTGGGGGAAATGTTGTTTTTTCTCAAAATTTTGACATCAACGCGCTTGAAAAAATTAACAATATTGGCACGCACGGCTTTTCGCGCGTGGTATCGAACACCGCCGGATATATTGATGTGAGCGTTCCTGTGGTTTTGGCGGGCGTTGCACTTATTGACGGCAACGATGCGCTGCTGAAAAAGAGCATTTATATAGGCGTGAGTTTGGGTGTAAATCAACTTGCTGTGGTGGCTGTCAAAAATATTGTGCGCCGCCCGCGCCCGCGCGTTTCGTATCCCGACCGCATTGTTTGGTACGAAGATATGACCTCGCTTTCGTTTCCTTCGGGGCATACTGCGGCGGCGTTTAACACCGCAACTGCGCTAACTTTTTCATTTCCTAAATGGTATGTTGCCGTTCCGTCTTATCTTTGGGCGGCTTCGGTTGGATATTCCAGAATGAATTTGGGAGTTCATTATCCTTCCGACGTGTTTTGCGGCGCACTTTTGGGTTCAGCCTCCGCTTTTTTAACCTATAAAATCAATAATTGGTTTTGGAAAACGCAAAACAACAAACCGCTGCTCGGTAATAAAGGTAAAAAAGATTTGGTTTGGTATTAAAAAAACTGTAAAGTGAAGATATGATAGAACAAAGGCTTATGAAACAAAATCTCTCCTAAAAACGTTATTGCGGAGGCTATCTCAAAAAGGTCTTTTTACTGAAAAATCTTTGCGCCATTGCATAAAATTCGTTTTTTAATCGCTTATTTATGATAGCGCCTCAAAAAAAGACTTAACTTTTCAGCGCAGATAAATATATCGTATTGCAGAAACGACAAAATAATTTTGCTGTTTGAAAATTTTTTACAAACTTTGCAATCTTTTATTTTAAAAATTTATAATGTCCGATATAATTCATCTTTTGCCCGATTCTGTTGCCAATCAAATTGCCGCAGGCGAGGTCATTCAGCGACCCGCTTCTGTGCTTAAAGAGTTGGTAGAGAACGCTATAGACGCGGGGGCAACAGCAATAAAAATTCTTGTCCGCAATGCAGGCAAAGACCTTATCCAAGTGTCTGATAATGGCGGCGGAATGAGTGAAACCGATGCGCGAATGTCGTTTGAGCGGCACGCAACTTCTAAAATTAACGGAGCGAATGACCTTTTTTCGCTTCGTACGCTTGGTTTTAGAGGCGAGGCTTTGGCGTCAATAGCCGCTGTGGCGCAGGTGGAGATGCGCACGCGCCGCCAAAATGATGAAACAGGCATAATGATTGAAATTGCCGCCTCGCGCGTGTTCGCTCAGGAGGTTGTGCAGTGTGAAAAAGGAACGGTTATTCAGGTTAAAAATCTGTTTTTCAATGTACCTGCCAGGCGGCGTTTTCTTAAATCGGACAATGTGGAGCGCAATCATCTTTTGCAGGAATTTTACAGAATTGCGCTCGTTTATCCGCAAATTGAATTTGAATATTACGACAACGAAACGCTTGTTTATCAGTTGCTCAGCACAAATACCAAAGGCAGAATTGAAGCGATTTTTGCCAAAGCGGCAAAGAAAAAATGGGAACAGCAACTGCTGACAATTGAAACAAATTCTTCTTTGGTAAATATTTATGGATATATAGGCAAGCCCGAATTTGCGCAACGAATTGCAAATCAGTACTTTTTTGTCAATGGGCGATATATGCGGCATCCATATTTTCATCGTGCAGTAATGACAGCTTACGACCGGCTTTTGCAACCTAATGTAAATCCTAACTATTTCATTTACTTTGAGTTAGACCCTGAATCCATCGACATAAATATTCACCCGACAAAAACGGAAATTAAGTTTGAGAACGAAGCGGCGATTTTTTCCATTCTTTCTGCTGCGGCAAAGGAAGCGTTGGGCAAGTTCCACGTTGTGCCGTCGCTTGATTTTGACACCGAAGGAGCGCCTGAATTTCGCACCCGCCCGCGCGATTTGACGGATATTCGTCCGCCGCAAGTGAATTTCAATCCCGATTACAATCCTTTTACACCTAAAAATACCTACAAGCGCGATTTTCAGAATTGGGAAAAACTTTACAGCGATTTTCAAGCAGAGGAAAAACCAAATGAAAACTCTGATTTTTCGGATAAAATTTTTGAAGAAAATATTTTAAATGATATTGAAAATCAAAAAGATACAGATTTTTTTCAATTAAAAAACCGTTTTATTGCCTTTGGAATAAAATCGGGCTTGATGATAATTGAACAACATCGCGCTCACGTGCGTATTTTGTTTGATAAAATAATTGCACAAATGGCTGAAAATCAAACATTTTCGCAACAGGTAATGTTTCCAGAAGAAATCAGTTTTTCCTCCGTCGATTTATTGACTTTTACCGATTTGCATGCAGAATTAGAAAATGCAGGTTTTATTTTTGAAAAAATAAATGATAATACGTTTATTATCAAAGCAATACCTTCTGTTTTAAATGTGAGTTCGGCAGAAAATTTACTGCGTAAAATGATTGACGAACAGCAAAACGCACCGCAAAAATCGGTTGAAAAACTGCATGAGAACATCGCGTTGTCGCTTGCCGCCGCCTCCGCTGTTAAAGCAGGGCAAAGGCTCGCCGCCGCAGAAATGACCGACCTTGCAAATCGGCTTTTTGCCTGCAAAAACAATGCATATTCGCCTGACGGCAAAATAATTACAGATATTATTTATTTTGAAGAAATTGAAAAACGATTTGGATAAATTTAAAAAAAATGAAAATAAAATGAAAAAACTGATTTTTGCAATATTTGTTTTTATGCCTTTTGCGTTGTTTTCGCAAAAGGCTGCAAACTACCATCTTACAACTTCCGATTGGCAAATCGGCGCATCGCAAGCAGGGATTAAAGACCCGTATTTGTCGCCATTACGATATGAGGGCAGCGGCATTGCAGCAAGTTGGAACAATAAAAGTTTTTTTATGAAAAGTTCTGAAAAATATATTGAAACATTCAATATATCAGCATTTTACAATTTTTTACTCAATCCAGCACATACTGCGGCGATTCAGTATGCTGGCGGCAACGCAAACTACGGCGTGCATTATCGCCTTAATGCTTTGCAAAATCTGTCGTTTCTGCTTGGCACAAGCGCGGATATTGATTTGGGTTTCAGATATTTAGCGCGAAATTCAAATAATCCTTTTAATATGGATTTGGCAGCAAATTTGAATTTTTCGGCGGCAGCCCAACTGAAAATTCCATTTCTTCGGCGCGTTTTTCTACTTGATGCGAGCATACGAACGCCGCTTTTGGGTGCGATGTTTGTTCCGCAGCAAGGCGCAAGTTATTACGAAATGGGAACTTTTGACGACGGGCTAAACAACACTATTCATTTCAGTCATTTAGGCAATAAAAACGGACTTCGCACAATGCTTGGATTGGACATTCCGCTGCGGCGGCTGACGATTCGCATTTCGGGCAATGCTGAATTTTTGAAATTTAAAGCCAATGATGCGGTGTATAGCCGTACTATAAGCGGTTTTGGGATTGGTTTTAAATACAGTTTTATCTCTTTTGCAGGGCGAAAAAATATCCCGCCCGAAAACTTTGTAAATCCTTAATTATAGAAATTGTTTTAATTTTTGGTTTAACGGACAAAAAAAATGAGGCTGAATTTTAAATCCTCCATTTTTTATAATCGCGATTATAAATAAAATTTTTTTTATACATTTGCAGCCTGAAATTTAAATAAAACAGATGAAAAATGTTCTCGCGCCTGTTGATACTAAACTGTTAAAAAAGGAATTGACTAAAAATCGTTTTTTGCGCCCTACAAATAAAGCGCATAACGAAATTTATGTCGTAGATGCGCATAATGCGCCTAATGTAATGCTCGAAATTGGGCGTTTGCGCGAACTTTCGTTTCGTGCGTGGGGCGGCGGTTCTGGCAACGAAATTGACACCGACGAATATGATTTTTTGCCAAAACCATACCAACAACTTATTGTGTGGAATCCTGATAATGAGGAAATTGTAGGCGGGTATCGGTTTATTTCGGGTAAAGATGTTGAGTTTGAAAACAATGGACAGCCGCATTTGACAATGGGGCATTTATTTAATTTCAGTGAAACATTTATTGCAGATTTTTTGCCGCAAACTATTGAACTTGGGCGGGCGTTTGTACAACCGAAATATCAAAGTTCTCAAATGGGAATGAAGAGTTTGTTTGCCCTTGATAACCTTTGGGACGGGCTTGGAGCGTTGATTCATCTCAATTCCGATGTAAAATATTTTATAGGTAAAGTTACAATTTACAACAATTATTCGCTGCAATCGCGCGAGTTGATTTTTTCGTATTTGCGCCGATATTGCCCCGACCCCGACCGACTTATTTACACAAAAAAACAAATAAAAATTTCGGAAGAAACGCAAAAAAAGGCGAAAACACTTTTTTACAAAAAAAATTCGCAGGAAGCATATAAAGTTTTACAACGAGCCATTCGCGCTAATAACCACACAATTCCGCCGCTTATCAATGCTTATATCGGCTTAACAGAAACTATGCGCTCGTTTGGAACAATGTACGACCCCGATTTTGGTTTTGTGTTTGAAACAGGAATTATGATTACCATTCCAGACCTTTTTGAAAGCAAACGCCAGCGTTATATTGAGCCGTATATCAATTACTTACATATTATTTTGGAAGAGAAAAAACAGAAAATTATTACTCGCCGCGCCCGCCAAAATGAAACATTTAAGCGGTTTGAAAGAGTGAAAAACGCACAAAATAAGAATTTATAATTAAATAAAAAATTGTGCATTATAAGAAAAAATTTCCCTATCTTTGCAAAATAAAGTTGCATTTAGTACTTGAAACTACTTGTGTTAAAATTATTTATTTTTTTGAAATAAAAAAATTGTATTATTTTTGCAAAAAAATTGAAATTTAGAAAAGCACACAATCAAATTTAATATTATGGGCAAACAAAGATTAGATTTATTAGACAAAAAAATTTTGACGTTAATCTCTGCTGATGCACGTATTCCTTTTTTGGAAGT
This sequence comes from Paludibacter sp., assembly GCA_009787075.1. Lineage (GTDB taxonomy): Bacteria > Bacteroidota > Bacteroidia > Bacteroidales > Paludibacteraceae > WRGS01. Next base: position 8,007 of record WRGS01000229.1, on the reverse strand, counting down.
TGCACGCGAGTGCGGGGTGTCGGGGGCGGCAATTCATCAGCGCGTTCAAAAACTGAAAAAACGCGGAATTATTGAAGGTTCGGAATTTTTGCTAAACAACTATCGTATTGGTTATCAGACTTGTGCGTTTGTAGGTATAAATATGCAGAACACAAAATCTGCTTCTTCGGTGATTGCGTCTTTACAGGAAATTCCAGAAATTGTTGAGTGTCATTTTGCGGCAGGGCATTTTGCTATGTTTGTAAAAATTTACGCCAAAGACAACCGACATCTGTTGCAGATTATTATTGACAAAATAACTCAAATTGAAGGAGTTATTAACACCGAAACTTTCCAAATTTCGCTTGAAGAAGTGTTCCGTCGTCAGTTAACCAACTTTGAATCAGTAGAATATATTGGTGGAAATATTGATGACGAGTATGAAGATTATGACGATGAATTTGACACCTAAAACGTTAAATTCCGATTTTGAGCCATACATCAATTACAATTCTGTCCTAAAAAGTCAGTTTTCGCAGCGCATACAGAAAATTTCTGTAAATGCGGGTTTTACTTGTCCCAATCGCGATGGGCGATTGGGATTTGGCGGTTGTACATACTGCAATAATCAAACTTTTATTCCCGATTATTGCCAGCCGACAAAGTCTGTCGGTCAGCAAATTGAAGAAGGAATTAAGTTTTTTCATAATAAATATCAGGCGCAATTGTATTTTGCTTATTTTCAATCATTTACAAATACATATTCTGATTTTGAAAATTTGAAAACAATTTATCAGCAGGCTTTGGCAAATCCGAAAGTTGTGGGATTAGTTATCGGAACGCGCCCCGATTGCATTAGCGAGCATTTACTTGATTATTTCCAAACGCTTTCGCAAAAACACTATATTATGATTGAATATGGAGTTGAAAGTACAGATAATCAAACACTTGCTTTTGTTAATCGCGGACACGACTATTTTTGTGCCGAAAAAGCGATTAAAGAAACCACCGCACGCGGAATTAACGTTGCCGCACATATTATTTTGGGTTTGCCGACCGAAAACCGCGAAAAAATTCTCTCGCACGCAGCGCGAATTTCCGAATTACCGATTACTGCGCTCAAACTTCATCAATTGCAAATAGTTAAAGACACGAAAATGGCGCAGCAATTTGCGGAGCAACCGCAACTTTTTCATTTGTATTCTTTGGAAGAATATATTGATTTGTGCATTGATTTTCTGCAATTTACAAGCAGAAAAATAGCGATAGAAAGGTTTATTTCCCAATCGCCAAAAAAATTGCTTATCGCGCCGCAGTGGGGCGGTATTAAAAATTTTGAATTTAATGCAAAATTGCTCAAACGAATGAAGCAACGCGGCGCACGGCAAGGAGAAAAATGTTAAGAGATTTTATTTTCTTTTCAAAGTTCGTAAAAAATCTTTTGTTTCAATATCAACGCGGCGGCTTTCTATGATTTTTTGAATTGCTTTGTTGTGAGTCCAAGCGTTTAAATTGTTGTTTTGCAGGAAATTAAGAGTCTGTTCTGGAAGTTTGATAAAACAGTCTGCCAAAGTCCATGCAATCCCCATTCGCACATAATAATCGGAATTTGTTATTTTTTCAAAAATTTCAAAAACATCGCTAATGTATTGATTATCAACAAAATTATTTAAAATTTCAATAGTGCCGAAACGAATATCGTACGGCTTGTTGGAATTCAAATATGGCTGAATAAATTCCCACAAAAGCGGTTTTTCGTTATTTTTAACTTTAAAACAAAACGAATCGCACACAGCCCAATTATCAATGCGCGGAACAAAAGCGGAAGTTAGCATAAGGCGCTGTTCGATGGAAATTTTTGCATAATTAATAATATATCCGCGTATAAATGTTTCTTCGATATAAACATCTTCATTTTCAGCAAGATACGCCTGCCAATCGGTTTTTTTTACAATTTCTTTAGCCATTGTGCGCAAAACATTCAATCTTATTCCTAAAATTCTGTTGCTGTCAATATTAGGAATAAGTTTTGCGTTAAATTTCCGCAATTGAGGTTCGGAAATTTGCAACAATTTTTCTCTAATTTCAATTTGCATATTTTTTTAATAAAAATAACAATCTAAATTAATTTTACGTTGCTTTGAGTATAATTCTAAATGTTGTTCCTGCGTTTGGAGTAGAATGTTTTACAAAAATTTTTCCGTGATGATATTGTTCTACAATGCGTTTGGCAAGCGACAAACCTAATCCCCAGCCGCGTTTTTTTGTGGTAAATCCGGGTTTGAAAATACGGCGGAAAAGTTTGCGTTCAATTCCTCTGCCTGTGTCGTGCAGGTCGATAATAATATTGCGTCCGTCTTTTTTTACATACAAATCAATATTTCCCGAACCGTCCATTGCATCTATTGCATTTTTACACAGATTTTCAATAACCCATTCAAAGAGAGGCACATTCAGCGCGGCGGCAAATTCTTTTTCTCCTTTAAAATGCGTTTGAATTTTCACTTTTGCCGATGAGCGATTGTCGATATATTCAACGGCATTTTTCAGTGTTTGATTTAAATTTACAGGCTGCAAATCGGGCGTAGAGCCGATTTTTGAAAAACGTTCAGCAATGATTTGCAGGCGGGCAACGTCTTTTCCCATTTCTGAAACCATAGTATCTTTCGGATATTTTTCGTGCAAAATATCGCCCCAGGCAAGCATTGACGAAATTGGAGTACCAAGTTGATGCGCAGTTTCTTTGGATAAACCAACCCAAACTTTGTTTTGCTCAGATTTTTGCGCATTGGAAAGAGCGAAAAACGCAACTGCTAAAAAAATGAAAATTACACCCAGTTGCACGTATGGAAAATACTGCAACTGCTTGATTAATGCCGAATCGTCGTAATAAACATACTGTTTTTCGTCCTCAAGATTTACTACAAAAAAATTGTTTTTTGCTTTGAGTTTTTCAATATATTTTTTATAAAACTGCACCACATCTTTTTCGGGTTCTTTAACATTGCGCGCCATAAGCAAATTGCTGTTTTCGCCAACCCAAATAACAGGAATTGAATTATTATTTTCCAAAATTTTTAAAATCAAATCCACATTACCGCCCGATTTTTCTTCAAGCAGTTTTTTGTTTGCCTCTGCCCAAATTTCAATGCTTTTCTTCTCTTCAATATTCATCTCTTGCACCATTCTGTCAGAAAAAAACACAGAGGCGGCAAAAATAATCACCGCCGCAATAATAAATATGAGTTTAAAATGCCGATTCACAAAAAATATTTAAAAAAAACTTCAATTTTCCGACTTCAATCTTCCACATTCCAATTTATTTTATTCCCAAAATTTCTCTTGCTTCTGCTGGGGAAGCAATTTCTCTGCCGAGTTCTTTTGCCAAACGCACAACTTTTGCCACAAGTTCGCCGTTGGATTTTGCCAAAACGCCTTTGGATAGAAAAATATTGTCTTCAAAGCCAACTCTGACGTGTCCGCCGTCGATGATAGCAGCAGCCGCAAGCGGAAATTCGTAGCGACCGATGCCTGCAACGGTGTATGTTGCGCCTTCGGGAATGCTGCCCCGCAAAAAGACAAAATCGCGCAAAGTGCCGTCAATGCCGCCATTGACGCCCATTACAAAATCAAAATGGAACGGCGGCTGAATATAAGCTTTCTTTGCCAAACGCATCGCCATATCAATCATTGACTTGTCAAAAACTTCGAGTTCGGGTTTTATGCCGCGCTCTATCATTCGCTGACCGAAATATTTTATAGTGTTTTCGGTGTTTGTAAAAATATCATCGCCGCCGAAATTGCACGTTCCACAGTCGAGCGTAGCCATTTCAATGTCAAGTTCGGTTGGCTGCAAGCGTTCGTCGTTGGTCATACCAACCGCGCCGCCTGTTGAAGGCATAATAATCACATCGGGAATAATGGCTTTTATAGCGTCAATACATTCTTTGAAGCGGGCTTTATCCTGTGTTGGCGTGCCGTCGTCGTACCTGACGTGCAAGTGAATAATGCTTGCGCCTGCATCATAAGCCGATTTTGCCTCGCGCACAATTTCTTCCACTGTGTAAGGGACGGCAGGATTCTGCTCTTTAAGAACTTCTGCACCGCAAATTGCTGCGGTAATAATTAATTTTTGCATAAGAAATATGATTAAAGCATTAGAATTAAAATTTTTACACAAAAGTAAGGAATTTTTTCCGAAAACACAAAACGCACGAAAGGGTGAAAGCAGGAAAGCATCAACTTTGCCCGTGAGGGCAAAATATTAATAACTGTATGTGAAGCACAGCGGAACTTACGGAAAAAAGCACAAATAGCCGTAAAAAAAGGGTGCGCGTAGAAATACGCGCACCACAACGATTAGCAAAAATTTTATATGAGTTTGTATTTTTTGTACAAATGATTATAACCAAACATTCATATCGTCACATTCACCATTGCTAGGATTACATAAAGTTTTTATCCCGTTTTCATCTGGATTATCACCTGCAAAACTTTCTGCTATTTTTAATTCTACGATTTCTACAATCGGCTGTATATATTCTGTATATTTCATTTTTTTTTGAGAATTTATAAATTTAAAATTTATTTTACTATTACTTTATCTGTTTTTCCGTTTGCCTTAACCATATAAATGCCTGCTGGCAAAGATTCTGTGGAAATTTCTGCCGATTTTGCATTTACAGCATTGGAGAAATAAACCTGATGTCCGTCTATGGAATAAACCGCAACAGCGCCGATATTTTTATCGGAAATAATATTAATTTTGCCCTCAGATGCCCAAACACTTACCTTTGCCTGATATTCTTCTATTGAAGTAGGAACTTTGGAAGAAAAGATAAGCGAGAAACGCGCATCTTGGCTGCCGCTAACCTGCGTTGGGAAACTGTAACTTTCCATATCCGTCAGATTGGTGTATGCGCCGCTTAAGTTATCCAAAAACCAAACTTCGCACTCATAAGTATTCATTCCCGTTAAGGTAATGGTTACCGCTTTTGCCTCGTCTGTGGTTTTTGTTGTTGTAAATACGCCTACAGGAATAGAAATATCTTCGGTATTTACAGTATTGAGCCCAAGACGATGCGCAACGCCGTTTTCGTCATTTTTGCCTGTATAAAGCTGAACAATAGCATTTGCGCCCATATTGAAGAACGAAATATCATAATCGCCTACGGTAGCAGAGCCGTTTTCACTGTTCTTTACAAGAGTATAATGACTGCCTGCGGAATTTGCAGCCTCTATTTTTATTCTTGCAGGTGCAGATGCGGGTGATAATGCAGGCGCGGGCGAAGATGGCGCAATATTTGAAATTGTAATTTGTTCGTCTGCTCCGCTTAATGTTTCCACAATTATACCCTGATAAGGCGCAATTGTATTATTATCTATCACTGTAAATGTTTTACCAGTTGACCGATCAGCAATATCAATATAACCTGCTGTTTTAATATTGCTGAAACTGGAGGGAAATGAAATTGCATTGATAAAAGGATTACCTACAAGGCAATATTTACCGCCTGTATAAAAACTTACGGGACCTGCACAGACTCCCTGAATAAGAATATTTGAAACCGAAACAGCAGCAGGATTTACAACATAAGCAAAACCTTTACCATCAGGTATTGTGTCGGTTCTCTGTGGGCAGTTTGGCAGTCCTACATAACCCCAACTTCCGTTTGGATTAAGCGTAGCAATAGCAACCTGCGGGTCTCCGTTAAAGGTAACATTATTATAGATAAGACCTGAGTAAGGCACAGATTTTAAGTACCAGTTACCAATATTGCTATTAGCAACAGGGAAACTGCCTGTCGCAGTAGGAATTTGGAAATTAATTTTGTAGTTACTGCCGCTATTATTGTAAGTTACCATAAGTTTTCCATTATAAGAAACTTCATACCAAAACTGAACCTGATAATTTGCGCACGCATCATCAAAATAAGCAGAATTGGAAGAAATTATATCAACAGACGGAATATTAAATGTTCCGTTTGATGTAGCATTAACAGGCGTACCCAGCGGTGATGGTGTAACCTTGGTGCCATTTTTATATATATCATATTTTAATGCAGTCGTAGTTGTTCCTGTAGTAGGAATTGTATTTGCTGCACCATCTACATTCACAACTACTCCGCCGCCCAAATTCAAATATGTTACTGTATTAGCATTATGACTACTTGTAAACCAACTTAAATTAGAACCATTACCTAAAGGATAGTTAGAAGAAGAATACAGCACAGAAGGTGTGCCAGACAATAAATTACTCCAAGAGCCTAAAGCATTGAAACCACTAAAGCCATTTATTGTAAAAAGCCTGTTATTTGCAGTATTTGGTGGAATAGGAACAGCGCTATTAGCAGAAGTAGCAGTCTGGTCATAAGATTGATTCCATACAGCACCAGTACTAGTAAAATTAATTAATGGAAGTGAAATCGTTCCGGGTTGGCATCGAGCAAAGAGCATAGTAGTCCATGTCTTACCAGACCCACCTGGCACAACAAATACATAGTAATTAACACCTGCTGAAATGTGCGCTACCTGCTGATTAAAAAGTGGCGTAGACCATGCTTGGTCACTGGAGTTATTAAAGAAATAAGCCGCACTTAGTGCACCAGCATCATTCCAGTTACCAGAAGCCTTCAAAAATATTGTTTCTCCCGCTGTAAAAGGTTGCGCGAATGCGCTTGCAGCCAAAAATGCTGCTACAATTAATATGAAAATCTTTTTCATTTTTATTTGTCAGTATTAAAAAATGTTAATATTATTTATTATTTTTATTTATTTCGATTTTTTAGCCTCTCCACCTGCCCCTCTCCTCAAGGAGAGGGGAGTAAGGTTTTATCTGTTACCGTAAGTTCTGCTACGCACGGTTTTCACCTAACCCCCTGCCACTTCCCAAAGGGAAGGGGAGTTTTCCTTTTGCGCTTTCACCTTTCCAACTTCTAACTTTCAAAATATAGTGGGAGTTTCCCGTCTTTGGAGTGGTTAGTGGAGGCTTTTCACCTTTTTTTTGAAAATTTCGGCAAAAGTACACAAAAGTTTTCATACCGCAATACTAATTCTCAAAAATATTCTAAAAAATTTTAATGCAAACGATTGAAATTTTCTGTCATGGCTGTTTCAAAAGTACAAAAATTTTAACCGCAAGGTGCGTAATGGGTTTACACAGAGAACGTAAAGCTTTGAGTTTAAGAAATATATTCTTTGCTGACTTTGCGAAAAATCTTTACGTCTTTTCGGCAAAAAGACTTTTGAGGCAGCCTCTATATATTACATGTTCTTTAAAAAATGGAATATATACAAAAGATTTCACCTTTTAAGACAACCCTCAGGGGGAGAGGCAATATATATTTGTTATTTAATTTCACCGCTGACACCTGCCCCAAACAGCGCAAAATCGTATTTTACAGGGTCGGCAGAATCAAAAGTGCGTAAAACGGCAGTAATTTCCTCCACTGCTTTCCAATCGTTTTGCGGGCGCATAAGCAGCCCAAAAGCCCTTGCAACATTGCCCGAATGCACATCAAGCGGCAACATCAACGCCGATTGCGGGATTTTTTTCCAAATCCCAAAATCAACTCCCGCATCGTCTGCACGCACCATCCAACGCAAAAACATATTCAGACGCTTTGCCGCAGAGTTGCGCGTAACATCAGATAAATGCTTTTCTACGCGATGAGAGTGTGGAAGTTCTAAAAAAACCGAGCGAAAATGCGCCAACGCGCCGTAAATTGTTTGAGATTTTTCAAAACCGCATGCAAAAACATTTTCCAAACCACTGTGTTTTAAATAAATATTTTTTAAAGATTTTATAAAAAACAAACAGTCTTCGCCATTGAAAGTACGATGAACAAAAGAACTAAATCTCTGCCAATCAGTGTTTTCATTAGAATGCAGAATAAAATCGCAAGGCGAATTGTCCATCAAATCCATAAACCGCAGCGCGTTTTTTATAATTGACTTGCGTTGCCCCCACGCTATTGTAGAGGCAAGAAACCCCGCAATTTCAATATCTTCTTTGCGTGAAAACCGATG
>WRGS01000228.1 GCA_009787075.1 Paludibacter sp. | reverse complement strand
GATGGTGGTATTTTTCGCCTTTTATAATTGTGAAAGCGCGGTAAAGTTGTTCGGCAAAAATCAGGCGCACCATTTGATGTGAAAAAGTCATTTTTGAAAGCGAAATTCGCTCATTTGCGCGAGCATAAACCCGTTGCGAAAATCCATAAGCCCCGCCTACTACGAACACCAAATTTTTTACGGAAACAAGCGATTTTTTAGTCAAAAAATCGGCAAATTCTGTTGATTTCATGCAAGTTCCGTTCTCGTCGAGCAAAATAACTTCATCTGCAGGTTCAAAAGATTTCAACAACAAATCGCCCTCGCGTTCCTTTTGCTCGGCAAAAGAAAGATTTTTTGCATTTTTCAAATCTGCAATTATTGAAAATTCAAAGCAAACATAATGCTGCAAGCGTTTACAATAATCATCAAAAAGCGCAGCGATATGTTTATTGTCGGTTTTTCCTATAACTAATAATTTGATTTTCAAAATATTATCAATTTGATTTTTACTTTATAATTTTTTTAGTCACCTCGTAGCAACAAATTGCTACCGCGTTGCTCAAATTCAGCGAATCAATAGTGCCGCGCATAGGAATTTGGAAATTTACGCCTTTGCCTTGCCAAAAACTGCTCAAACCTGAATGTTCCGTGCCAAAAACAAGCGCGTTATTCCCCTGAAAATCAATATTTTGAATTTCTTTTGCACTTTGGCTCATAAAAGTTGTGAAAATGTGAAAATTATTTTTTTTAAGAAATTCAAAAAGCATTTGATTGCTTGCAGAAAAAAAATTTATTCCAAAAAGGCAGCCCACGCTTGAGCGGATAACATTTGGATTGTAAAAATCTGTTTTACAATCGGTTACAACTATTGCATCAATGCCGAACGCTTCGCACGAACGCAAAATTGCACCCAGATTTCCGGGTTTTTCCACGCTTTCAACTACAATTACAGTTGAATTTTGTTTTGGAGTAAAAGTTTGTAAATCAGCATTTTTCACATCGAAAATTCCAATAATTCCTTCGGTTGTCCCTCGCAAAGCGATTTTTTGATAAATTTTTTCAGATACAAATTGAATATCAGCATTTTGAGGCAATTTTCCTGCAAATATTTTTTGACAAATAAAAAATGTTTTCGGCACAAAACCAAACTGTAACGCACGTTCATTTTCCTGCGTTCCTTCAACAACAAAAACGCCGCTTTCGCGCCGCTCGGCATTTTTTGTCAAAAAGCGCGTAAGTTGCTTAATATGAATATTTTGCGTACTTTCTATCATTTTGTCTTCGATGCGTCTTTTTGCAGTTCTTTTGGTTTTTGCTTTGTCAGCGGCTCGCTGCCCCACTTTTCCCACGTTTCTTCAAATTCCCAATTTGCCATCAAAGTCAGTTTTTTGTTATAATAAAAAACCTTTTCGGGCTGGCGGCGCGGCGATAAACTGCCCGTATCCCACACTCCGTTACCGTTTTCGTCAACAAACATTCGTAAATAATAATCGCCCGGCTTTAAATATTCAAACAGAACGCCTGATATTTCCGCAGGTTTTGAGGCAATCACAATATCTTTTGCGTCAAGCACCTGCAAAACTACCGCCGAATCAAACGGATTGATTATCGCTTTAATACTCGCATATTCTTCTCTCGAGCGAATTTTGAAATTTGTATTGAGTTTGTTATTTGCTTTATTATAAATTGAAATAAAAGATGCGCTGTCAATTTCCAATTGATACGATTTTTCAGATTCCCATTTGTAAATAATATTAAAATTCATTTTTGTAGAGTCAATAGGCTGCCATTCGTACCGCAATGGTTTGAAAATCGTATCAATTTTTTCTTTTAATTTAACTTTCTCTAAATCAATATTTTGCAGCGGCTCTTCAAATCTGACGGTGATTGGTTTATAAATATCAAAAATTTGTGTAAGATTTGTCTTAATATTCAGAACATTAGCGTTTTTATCTTTGATTTCACGGCGTGGACGACGATAAATCGCCGAAATCGTATCTGTTTGCGGTACAAGCGAAAAAGTTGAATCGGTTTTAAAATACGTCATCTGCATTTTTAAAGTATCGTTTTTCCAAACAGTTGAATCGGTAATCCAATAAGTCAAAGTATCTAAAGTATTATTTTTCTGAACAATATGTTTGTTTTCCCAATTAAAATTCAAAGGTTTTACCTCAGGCAGCAAATCGGATTTTGCATTAAAAAAAAGTGTGAAATTTGTTGGCGTTTTTCTTTCTGTTTTTACAAAATATTGACGTTTCAAATTTTCTTTAAAATATAAAAGTTCCAAATTATCAGGCAGATACAAAAATCCATTTCGTTGCAAAATCGTATCAACGGTTACGGTATCTTTCCAGATTGTATCAGCAAAAACTCGCGATTGAACAATCGGAGTAACAATCGAATCGTACATCGCCAATGTTTCGCCCGCGTTATAATGGAAATCGTTACTCACATCACTTAGAGCATACATTTTATAATTTCCTTCTTTCATATTATTTATGGAAAAATGTCCGTTTTCGTCTGTTCGTCCGATGCGCAAAAAAGGTTTAGTCATAAATAAACTGTCGTCAGTACGCGTAGCATTGTAAATTCCCACAAGAACGCCCGAAACAGGATTTAAATCGCTGGCATTTAGCAAATTGCCGCTTACTTTGAGCGTGTCAATATGGTCGCCTGTAGCAAAAGCAAAAACGAAGTTTTTCAAGGGATTTTTTTCGTTCAAATCCACAATAGCATTCCCGAAATCAATTGAATATGTGGTATTTGCCTGCAAAGTGTCTGAAAATTCAATATAAAGATTTTTGCCGTAAGCATTAATGGCAGGCGGACGCACCTGCGGCGGCGAAATTATTACGTTTTCGTTCAATTTTTCGAGTGAAATATTTTCATCAAACTGAATATGAATTTTCTTTTTATCAAAACGCAAAGAGCCGTTTGCTGGCTGTTCTTTGACCACACGCGGCGGAATTTCGTCTTTTTTACCACCTGTAGGACCTTGACCTTTGTTGGCGCATGAAAACAGAAAAATAGTGATTATCAGATATATATAACCTTTAAATTTCATTTGCAACATTTTAATAGAGTTTATATACAGTAAAATATTATTGATTTACAAAAATCAGAATAACACCTCCCCTAACCCCTCCAAAAAAGCGGCACTCCCCTATCCAAAGGAGAGGAGCAGGGGGTGAGGCGAATTTTTTAGTTGCAAAGATAAGTTATTTTTTGGAAAAATTTTATTAAAACGACTCAGAATATTTTCCAAAACGATTTTTTAGGTGAAAAAGCACGCCTGCAACGAATTATCCAACTCATTGAAATAAGCATCATTGTCAGTATAATTGGCACGCAGGCATAGTTAATTGCTTGAATTTGAGCAGCATAAACGCCTAACGAAATTAAAATTAACAATATGTAAATCAAAAAATAAAAAAACAGAATTTTGCGCTTGGATTTAAACCAAATAAGCACGCCCACAACTACATTAAGCGGCATTAGCCAAAGAATGTTAAAATTGCGCCCAACCAACGGATGAACGGAAATAAAGGTAAGAAAAAATGCTATACAACCTATTAAACCTGCAGCAATCAGTAAAAGACTGTCTATTTTAACAAATTTTTTACCAAGAAATTTCATTTCGCGTACAAAGCAAAAAATCCGAATTAGTAAAATTGCTAAAAAAAACAAAAATGGAAAAGAAATTTCTTGCGCATTAGGATTGAATTTTTCGCCTGTTTGTTGAACTAAATAATTTTGTTTGAGTACAAGATTGCGTTCAGATTTGTTTTTTTCCACAATTTTTGCATCATAAAATTCTTCTTTAAGATTTTCGGGCAAAAACTGTGATTGAATTTCGGTTGGAATAACATCTGCATTTGCGCCAAAAACAAGGTCAATGCCAAACATCAGCCAAGTGTTTTTACCAGCATACTGAGCAATTAAACTTCTGTAAGTCAAAAGGTCACGTTCTGGATTGGGAAAAATAATGTATTCAAACGAGCGATTGACAGCATCTGAAACCAAATTAAGCGGACGTGTAGCGCAATTATCAAATATAAAATTATAACGATATTTGCGATTTTCGGGCTTATAATTTTCCAGCAATAAATCAATCAAAGCGTTTTTTTCGGTTAAATTCAAATTTAAAACCTGCTCTGTAACACTCGAACCACGCTGACTATATTCTTCCAAAAAAAGCTCGGTTTCTACAACACCAAGGGCATAATCGGTATGTCCGATTATAAATTTTGCTAAAAAATTTCCTGTATCAAAAGAAAAAATGCCCCAATTAAACAGCAAATCAACGTTTTGCGAAGCATCAAACACACGCATTCCTGCATGACCAAACTTAGCATAAACCTCACTCTGATACGGTGAACAGGTAACAACAGAAATTTGCGTAGAATCTGTTACACGAATTGTCTGCGAATTGACCGATATACAAGAAATTAGAGTTAGTATCAGAATAAACAAAAAACTTTTATTCTTCATAAAAACTCAAAGTTAGTTTTATTTTTTCGCCTCCATACGCTTTGCGTAACGGTTCATAAATTTATCAACACGACCTGCACTATCCACAAGTTTTTGCTTGCCTGTGTAAAAAGGATGCGATGAACTCGAAATTTCAAGTTTTACCAAAGGATATGTAACACCGTCAATATCAACTGTTTCACGTGCATTTACAGTTGAACGTGAAATAAATGTGTCGCCATTCGACATATCTCTAAATGCCACAGGACGATAACTTTCGGGATGTATTCCGCTTTTCATATTCTAATTTTATCTTTTATTTTTCAAAAATTTTTTTTTGACTGTAAGTCAATTTTTCGGGCTGCAAAGATACTGCTTTTTATTTATTTTACAAAAAAATATTTGATTTTGTATAATTTTTATTCTACAAAAACAATAACAAAACATTATAAATCAGAATTTTAACACAATAAAATCAGACTTCTTTTTTTGCTTTCATTGCATACCAAATAAAGAAACAGATTAAAATAGCATAGGCAAGCAAACTAACCCATTGTCCCCAGAAAGAATCTGCCCAGTGGGGAATAACCCAACTGAAACTTTCTTTGATTTCATTTTTCAAATCAGGCGCTACCCACTGACCAAACTCTTTTATTTTATTTTCGGCTAATGTATTCTGACCAAATTTAATTATCGCACTTACAACTCCCATCAATGCGCCGCCTGCAATAAAGCCCGATGCGATTAAAGTACCTTTTTCTTTACGAACAGTGTTCAGAGCGGCATCTTTGCTTCTGCTGGAAACATACCACGCAATGAGTCCGCCAACAAGCAAAGGAACATTTAAATCAAACGGAATAAACATTCCCAAAGCAAATGCCAATGCAGGAATTCTACAAAGAGTAAGAACTATCGAAATCAGTGCACCAATTCCATAAAGCAGCCATGGCGCACCTGTGCCATTCATTAAAGGGTCAATCAAAGCAGCCATTGCATTTGCCTGAGGAGCAACAAGTCCGCCTTCGCCAAAACCGTATGTCTTATTTAAAATAATCATAACTCCTCCAACGGTTGCAGCCGAAACCAAAGTACCGAGAAATTTCCAAGTTTGCTGTTTTGCAGGCGTTGTGCCAAGCCAATAACCGATTTTCAGGTCGGTGATAAAACCGCCTGCCATCGACAAAGCAGTACAAACCACCCCGCCAATAATCATTGCTGCAACTATTCCTACTGAACCTTTAAGTCCAACGGCAACCAAAATAACAGATGCAATAATCAATGTCATCAATGTCATTCCTGAAACAGGATTTGTACCAACAGTTGCTATTGCAGTTGCTGCAACTGTTGTAAAAAGAAATGCAATTATTGCCACAATAAAAATGCCTATTACAGCATAAAGCAAATTATGAACAACGCCAAGCCAGAAAAAAACAAATGTTACTAAAAGTGCGATTATTATTCCAAAAACAATAATTTTCATAGCCAAATCGCGTTGTGTGCGTGCAACTTTTACTTTTTCCACCTTTGCGCCTTTTCCTTTCATCTCGTTCGATGCTAATCCGACAGCGGTTTTAATAACATTCCACGACTTGATAACGCCAATAAGTCCAGCCACTGCAATTGCGCCAATACCAATATGCCGTGCAAAGAGTTTAAACAGCATTTCAGCGTTCATATCTGCTACAGAGCCATATTGAGCAAAATTGTAAAGCGGATTTATAAAATGAAGATTTACATCGCTAATCGCAGGCAACAACGGCACTACCACAAACCAAATCAAAGCAGAGCCAACGGTCATTATAAAGGCATATTTTAAACCAACAATATAACCCAAGCCCAAAACGGCTGCCCCAACATTGATGCTAAAAAGAACTTTTGCTTTTTCATAAACGTGCTCTCCAAAAGGAAGAACTTTTGAGGTAAATGTTTCTGCCCAAGTGCCAAAAGTAGCAATCAAAAAATCGTAAATTCCTCCGATTAAACCTGCAATTATAAGCGGTTTAGCCTGACTTCCTCCCTTTTCTCCCGACACCAAAACCTGCGTTGTTGCCGTTGCCTCAGGGAAAGGATATTTGCCGTGCATATCTTTTACAAAATATTTACGAAAAGGAATCATAAACAAAATTCCTAAAATACCGCCAAAAAGCGATGCAAGAAACACCTGATAAAAATCAACAGAAATATCGGGATATTTCGCCTGCAATATATATATTGCAGGCAAAGTGAAAATCGCCCCAGCCACAATCACGCCCGAACACGCGCCGATAGACTGAATAATTACATTTTCGCCCAAAGCATTTTTGCGTTTTGTTGCGCTTGATAAGCCCACAGCAATAATGGCAATCGGAATTGCCGCCTCAAAAACCTGCCCGATTTTTAAGCCCAAATAGGCGGCGGCAGCAGAAAAAAGGATTGCCATAACAATGCCCCAACTCACTGAGCGAACATTTACTTCAGGATAAACCTTATTCGACGACATAATCGGGTGATATTCTTCGCCCGATTTTAATTCACGAGTTGCATTTTCGGGCAACCCAATAACTTTTTCTTCTGATTCTGACATGATTTTTTATTTTAAATTTAAAAATATTCTTTCCTTAAATATTACAATTGAAAAATATCGTACTTTTTATTTTTTATATCTTTTAATCAAATTATACGCCTCAAAAATGCCCAATTCACCCGCTTTACTCAAATCGGCAAGTCCCTGAACTTCGTTGGCAAGGTAAAGATTTGCAATTCCACGATTAAAATACGCCTCTGCAAAATCCTGCTCATTGGCTATTGCAAGTGTATAATCTGCAACAGCATCGGTAAAACTGCGCACTGAGCACAGCACGTTTGCACGATTAAAATAGGCAAAACAAAAATCTGGCGCAATGGAAATAAGTTTGTCGTAATCGCGCAAAATTAGTTCGGTGTCGTACTGACGCTGTTTTTGCGCAATTTTTCTCTCGTCTTCGGTATCAAATGTTTGATTTGCGCTGATTTCCAACGATTTATAACGAATATTTGCGCGTGCAAAAATCGCCAGCATAAAATTTGTATTCAACGCAAGCGCGTGATTCAAGTCTTCAATTGCCGAAGTAAAATCTTTAACGAGCGCAAAATTTATAGCGCGGTCGAAATACAAAGTTGCTGTTGGACGCGCAGCGATTTGTTTTGTAAGTTGCTCAATTTGAGCAAAATGCGTTTGAATTAAAATTTCCGTAAGCGGCATTTCGCGGTTTGTAATTTTCAATGCGCCTGTTGCCGTATTTTCTTTGTTAAATTTATCCAACTCAATGTAATACAGCGGAGTACGGCGAATTTCTTCGTTTCGCGCATAATAATTTAATTCAAAATTTCTTTCAAGTTTAATATCTGCATATTTATCCTGAACATTGCCGCGAAGTGGATCGTTTGCATAACGATTTTCAGAATTATTTTTCTGATTGTCAGTATTTTGCGAAGCAGAAGACGAGAAAAAACTTTCGCGTTTTTTATTAACGGCAGCAGGTGAGAGCGCAAGCACATTGCCTGTTGCAGGTTCAGCGTCATTGCTGTCGTTAGTTTGATTATTTTGCTGAGAGTTAGCAATTTGCTTTTTAATTTTTTCGCGGTTTTTTTCAATATTATATGCTTTTTCGCGTGCCAAAAACGCATTCCGCGCATCGCCCCGTGCATCGTAAATCTGTGCAATTTGCTGATATACAGGCACAAAGTAAGGATATTTTTCTAAAATAATATTATAATCATTAAGCGCGTTGTTGTATTGCCGCAAAGTTTGATAAACCATTGCACGCCGCAAACGCGCTTCATAATTTAAGGAATCATCTTTAAGAACAATATCTAAATCGCTGATAGCATTGTTGTTATCGCCAAGCAATGCGCGTAAAAGCCCGCGATTGTAATATGCCAAAGGACTGCCGTCAATTTTTATCGCCTCATTATAATCGGCAAGCGCAGACATATATTTGAGCCGCTGCACATTTAAAATCCCGCGATTGATGTAATCGCCCGAAAAATCTGAGCCGAGTGCAATTGCTCGGTCAAGATATTTGATAGCAGCGGTGTCGTCTGTTTGGATTTTCAAAAGCGCCAACATTGACCAAATAGCCGCGTTTGTACTGTCTTTCGCGGTATATTTTAACAAATTTTCTTCCGCTGCAATTGAATCTTTTTTGAAAAAATTCAATCGTCCGCGCTCGTAAAGCCATTCATTATTTTTCGGATTGAGTTTTTCGAGTGCAGCCAAATCTTCAAACGCACCATCAAAATCGTTTTCCTGCGCCCGCGCATACATTCGGTTTTGTATAAGATTCTGATTTTCAGGATTAAACTCCAAGGCTTTACTGAAATCGGCTTCTGCTTCGGCATGTTTTTCGAGCCGCTGCCGCGCAAAACCACGCGCATAATACGCCTGCGGCACAAAAGGATTTAACAGAATCGCCTGCGAACAATCTGCCTCCGCGCCGGCAAAATCGCCCAACTGAATCTTGGCAATCCCGCGATACATATATGGCTCGTAAAGATATGGTTTTGCGGTTATAACCTGATTAAAATATTGAATAGCAAGCACATAATCATCAAAATACAGCGCATTTTGTCCAATTGACATCACGCGGTCGGTATTGAGTTGCGCTGCGGCAAAAACGCTGAAACACAGAAATATATATATAAATAGTTTTTTTAGCATATTTTTTACACAAGCATTGCGATATTGCTACGCAATCTGAGATGACCAAAAAAATATTGATTTAAAAAATTTTTCAATTTATTGAATTTTTCATTAATCTGCCTTTTGAATATTTTTATTTTACAATAAAAATTCAGTAAATAACTGAGTTTGTGTTTGTTATAAAATATTTGTTATCAGTTTATGGGCATTTGATTAATAAATATTTTTTTAGTAAAAAAATTATGAGTGCAAAAGTAAAAAATATTTTTGGAAAAATCAATTGTTCTTTATTTTATTAAAAAAATAATTGTACTTTTGCACTCGTTTAAATATATATTGCGATATATAAAAAACAAATTCAAAAAAAATAGCGCATTTTTTGTCGATATTGTAAGAAAAAAACAATAATAAACCTTTTAATAAAAAATAAATGGCTACAAAAAAGAATGTAATTAAAGTTGAAGGCGGCTCAACTCCGACGTCTTCTCAAAGAGTTTTCACACCGACTGCTGAGGCAAAAGGTCGTGCAAAACAAAACCGCCTTTTGGCGATTGTGTTGTGGGTTTTGGCAATCGTTGCAGAAATTGTAGCGATGGCAGTTCTGTTCAAAAAAGACCCTGAGGTGGCTCTCACAACAGGTAAGCGCGTAATGTTGATAATCTTTTTGGTTATCGATTTGATTCTGCTGATTGCAGGGTCATCATTTTGGAAAAAAGCAAATCGCCTTGACCCGCCGTCGAAAGCGAGTGCATTATTTGGAATTCAAAGTCAGTTGGGCGTGATAATGGCGGCTGTTTGCTTTCTGCCCGTAGTGATTTTGGCTTTTATCAAAAAAGAATATCTTATCGGTGCAATTGCAGCGGCGTTTATGATTGGCGGAGGTGCGGCGAGTGCAGATTATCACCCTGCATCGCAAGAACAGTATGCTGCCCAAAGCTCAGAAGTTGAAGCGCTTACAGGAAAAGATTTTGTGTATTGGACAAAATCGGGTGCGAAATTTCATTTGTATGACGATTGCCGTTACATCAACACAAGCAAAACCACCGATATTTTTTCGGGAACGGTGGCGCAAGCGCATGAATTAAAAAATATTACCGAACTTTGCAGCGCGTGCAAAGACCGTGTAATGAAAGAAAAAGGCATCACACAGGAGCAGTTGCAACAGGCAACAGACGCTGCAAACCGCGCTCTTGAAAACACAAAGCCCGCAGAAACGCAGGAACCACCGACAGAATAAAATAAAGTCGCTTTTAACACAAAAAAACGCTCCCGAAAAGGAGCGTTTTTTATTTTTGGATTGAATATTTTTGGAAGTATCACAAATAAGAATTTTACCAAATAAAATAAAATAATTTTTTTTATGTTACATTTTTAAAGCGTTGGCGCGAGTGCCAAAAAAACAGAGTTTTTAGAAATTTCAACAATTATATTGTTTTTGACAGTTTCATTTTCAAAATCCTTACAGCATTTACAACGCAAAGCAACGCCACTCCAACATCAGCAAAAACAGCAGCCCACATATCTACAACGCTGAATATTCCTAAAATCATTACCAAAATTTTTACCGAAACGGCAAAAAACAGATTTTGATTAATCACCGCGTGCGTGATGCGTGAAATTCTGATTGCCAAAACGATTTTTGCAGGCTGGTCGGTTTGAATAACAACATCGGCAATTTCAATTGCCAAATCGCTGCCGATGCCGCCCATTGCAATTCCCACATCGGCGAGGGCAAGCGCAGGAGCATCGTTAATGCCATCACCTGCAAAAGCGACTGTATTTTGCGGATTTGCTTTAAGTTTTTCAATAAATTCAACTTTATTTTCAGGCAAAAGGTCAGAGTAAAAATCGCTTATATTCAATTGATGAGCAGTTTTTTCAACTATTGAAAATCTATCGCCGCTTAACATAACAATTTGATTTACATTATTTTGCTTTAAATCAGAAATTGTTTGTGCGGCATTTTCCTTAATCTCATCGCAAATAATAAAATATCCTGCAAACTGTCCGCTGACAGCAACAAAAGTTATGGTTTCTACAATATTTTCAGTGTCATTTGGCAATTGAATATTGTTTTTTTGCATTAATTTTTTATTTCCAACAATAATTTTTTTATTATTAATAAAACATTCAATTCCATAACCTGCAATTTCTTTAACATTTTCAACTTTAAAATCATTGTTAAAATTCTGATTTTGAGCAAATTCCACAATTGCTTTGGCAATAGGGTGATTTGAAAACTGCTCAACAGCCGATGTCATTGCAACAAAATCTTGCTGGTTAATTCCCTGACAAACAACATTTTGTACCTGAAAAACACCTTTTGTCAATGTTCCTGTTTTGTCGAAAACGACAGTATTTATTTTGCGCAGTAAATCTAAAAAATTTGCGCCTTTAAACAAAATTCCATTGTGCGAAGCCACACCAATTCCTGCAAAATATCCTAACGGAATCGAAATCACAAGGGCGCAAGGGCAGGAAATTACTAAAAACACAAGTCCGCGATACAGCCATTGGTCAAAATTGTAATTTTGCGTAAAAAACATTGGCACAAAGGTAATCATCACGGCAAAGGCAAAAACAATCGGCGTATAAATTTTTGCAAAACGGCGAATAAGCAATTCTGTATGAGCCTTGCGCTCGGCGGCGTTTTGCACAAGGTCGAGGATTTTTGCTAACGAACTGTCGGTAAACGGTTTTGTAACTTGAATTTCAACAACGTTTTCGGTATTCAACATTCCTGCAAGCGCTTGCTTGCCTTTGCGAATTGTGCGCGGGAGGCTTTCGCCCGTCAGAGCGGCGGTATTGAAAATTCCTTTTTCTGAAAGCAAAAGTCCGTCGAGCGGAACTTTTTCGCCCGAAAAAATCTGAACCCGCTCGCCAACAGCGACATTTTCGGGCGGAATTTCCTGATATTGCGAGTTTCTGAAAACGCGGGCAATGGCAGGACGCACATCAAGCAGCGATTTTATATTTCTTTTGGCAGTTTCTACAGCGTTTTCCTGCAAAATCTCGCCAACAGCATAAAACAGCATAACAGCCACTGCTTCATGGTATTTGCCAATAAAAAATGCGCCGATTGTTGCTATCGACATCAACGAAAATTCGTTGAAAAACGAGCCACCGCGCAATTCTTCCCATGCATAGCGCAAAACAGGCAGTGCAACAGGTAAATATGCGATTATAAAACTTATTAATCGAATTAAATTATTTGCAAATAATTTGTTGTAAAAATTCTCAATTAAAATGCAAATTAAAAGCAAAATAAGACTTGCAACAACAGGAAAATATTTTTTTATAAAATTCAACATATTTTATTTTTAAAATTTTAAAATAAAAAAACCGCAAAACTTAAATTTTGCGGCAAAGATAATATCAAACTGCGTGCAACCAAGTTGCAAAGTTTGTTTTTATTTCACTTCAATAACCAAAAATCTGCTCAGCGACCAAAAATCTTTCTGATTATTGATTTTGAGAATCAAACTTTTATCGTTTTTGTCGGACGGATTTGCGCTTTCGAGAATAAACGAAGAGGCTGGGTGATTTGTCAAAATCTTCACTTTACTTGAATTAAGCGGAATTTGTTTTGTTTTGTAAATGTCTATTCTCGTAAAATAATTTTTATTAAAATCGCCTTTTAGCAATTTTGATTTGCTGAAAAGTCCGCCGTCTGTTAAAATTTTTTCGTCTTTGAGTTCGCGCGAAGTGCCGATTGCGTAATAAGCGGAATTAAGTTCATAAGTTTGCTCATTGATAATTCTCTGATTTTCTGATTTTTCCTGCTCCAAAGACGAAATATTTTCACCGAGCGTTCCAACCTTTCTGTTCAGCGAATCGACCGAAGTATTAAGCGCAAAAATTTGACTGTTTTTATGCTGCAACTCGCTTTCAAGCGCATTCAAACGTTCCTGCGCAGCGTTGAGTTCGTTTGTCAGGCGCGTAATGGTTGCACGAAGTTGGCTTGAAACCGTATTACTTTTTTTATATCTGCTTTCGAGGTCGGCTATTTTTTCACGATTTGTATTAATTAATTCATTGATATATTCCAAATCGTTAATCACTTTTGCGCGACGGTCGCCTTTGAGTTCGTCCTGCGCATTGACGGCAATCACATTTTCCGCACCTTTGATTTTATCAAAATTGTCAGAAATTTCGTTCATTGACGCAAAATAATCATTCAATTCGCGTTCCATTGTTTGCTTAATATCCTGTAAAGAATCATTTTGCGCTTTCATTTGGTCGTAAGACGATTTGCTCACACACGAAACCGCAAGAAATATTGCAAAAACTGCTGTTGCAAAAATTTTTATTACTTTCATTTTGTTAAAAAAAATTAGAACAAAGAACAAAAAAACGAAGATATTCAAATTGTTGATTTGCTTATCTTTAACCTGTATTTTTATTCTTTTTTGGTTTTAAAATTATTTAATACAAAAAACCGATAAAAATGTTTTCATCGGTTTTATTTGACAATAATTTTTACAACAAAAACTATGCCTTAACTCGCCCGACGTAAGAGCCGTCTCGCGTATCGATTTCTATTGTTTCGCCTTCGTTGATAAACAACGGCACTCGCACGGTTGCGCCTGATTCAACAGTTGCAATTTTTGTGGCGTTGGTGGCAGTATCGCCTTTGATTCCCGGTTCGGAATAGGTAATTTTTTGCTGCACTTTTATCGGCATATCTGCATAAAGGACAGTATCGGTTGTTGCATCAGAAACCACTTCAAGCGTCATTCCTTCGAGCAAAAAATCCACGCCGTTAATCAAATCGTGCGCTATTGGATGCTGCTCAAAGGTTTCATTGTTCATAAAAATGTAATCTTCGTCTTCTTTATACAAAAATTGATATGGACGCCGTTCTACGCGCACATCTTCGAGTTTTTCGCCGATATTGAAGCGGCGTTCAAGTACGCGTCCATCAACTACATTTTTGAGCGTTGTGCGCATAAAAGTATTGCCTTTACCCGGCTTAACGTGCAGAAACTCAACAATAAAATAAAGTTGTCCGTCCATACGGATACACGTTCCGTTCTTTATATCCTGAGCATTTATCATATTATTTAATTTTAAACTAAAAGATTGAAATTGAAAAATAAAAACTTTTTTAAATTTTTCGGGCGCAAAGGTAATGATTTTTCTTGAATTATTTATTCCTTTCAGCAATTTTCTTTCGTCATGCTTTATCAAATAGCATAACAAAAGACTGATATTTTTTTACTCTTTTGAAACTAAATTAATAATATCTTCGATTTTTCCGTAAATTTCTTCAATTTCGCCGCTGCCTTCGATGCGGTAATAATTGTTTTTCTTTTTGTAAAAATCGCTTATTGGCTGCGTTTTAGCATTGTAAACTTTGAGCCGTTCTTTAATTGTTTCGAGATTATCGTCTTTTCTGCCCTGAATTTGTCCGCGCTTGAGCAGGCGATCAATCAATTCTTCTTCATCTACGTGAATATCAAGGAAAAGCGAGATTTTTTTGCCTGTTTGTTCCAAAATTTCTTCCAATGCCTGCGCCTGTTCCACTGTTCGCGGAAAACCGTCCAAAATCAATCCGTTGTACGAATCGTCAATTTGCGAAACGGCATTTGAAATAATGTCAATTATCAGATTATCGGGAACATACGCGCCTGCGCTTACAAGTTTTTCCACTTGATGCCCGAGTTCTGTTCCTGCGGCGATTTCGGCACGCAGCATATCGCCTGTAGAAAGATGTTTTAGGCGAAAATTTTCAACAATTAAATCGCTTTGAGTGCCTTTGCCCGAGCCGGGCGCACCACTAATTATAATATTAATCATATATTTATTTTAAAATTTTTAAAAGATATTTTTTATTTCAAAATGAAATTTATTTTTCAAAAACTGCAACTCTTATTGCATCAAGAAAATATGTTAATTCTTCGTTTTCAATGCCATTTTTTATTAAAAATTTTTGGTCGGCAGAAATTTCTTCAACAAGTTGCTCTGTATTTTCCTTTTTATTGTCAATATTTTTCAAATAAAAGTCAATTGCTTTGGCAAAATACCGCTGGCAAAAGGCAATATGCCCCGCATACAGAAAATCAGGCGCGGCGGGCTTGTCGTCAATGCAGCGCACGGAATAATATTCGGCTTCGGCAAGATTTCCATTTGCAAAAGCGCACCATGTTATCTCTTGCCAAAGTTTTGGCGTGTCAGCGGTTTTTTCTATTTCAGCATAAACAGCCCGCGCCTGAACGTATTTTTCCATTTCAATATAACAGCGGGCAATATTAAATTTGTTTTTTGTATTTTCATTTAAAAAATCGATGTGTTGATATGTTGCAAGCGCATTTTCAAAATCCTGCTGAATGCGATAGCACAGAGCGATTTTTTTCAAAGTCCAAGCATCGTCAGGCTGAATTAAATCTGCTTTCAAGTAATTGTCAATTGCTTTTTGTGTGTTTGCGGTTTTTTGATAAGCAAAACCAAGTTTCTGAAACGCAGCAAAATCGGTAGAATTTTTGGCAATTATCTGCTCAAACATTTCTATTGCCTGCTGATAAAGATTTTTTGAGAAAAAATAATTTGCCGTATTAACCTCAATAGCAGCATTATTTTCTTTTAAAACAGAAAATAAAAAAGTTTTATGCACGAACAGTGTTGCCGAAAACATATCGGCAAAGTCGTTGCGCCACATAAAAAGTTTGAAAAATCTGTAAAGGTCTTGAATATATTGTTTTGAAAGGTTTGCCGCGCGTTTTTCGGGGTTGAGCAGTTGCTCGTCTTTTTCAATTTCTTCAAATTGTCCGATTTCGGCGTTTATTGCACCAAAAAGCATTTTCTTTTGATTTTCATGCATTTGACCTATACTCAAAAAGAAAGAATATTTGTCGGAATTGCACATCATTGAACTGTTCATCATCGCTGTTGCGAGCGATTTTTTATCAAGTTTTTCGTTGGCTGTTATTTGCAAAACATCAACCTGATTATATTCAAACGGGCGAAACCAATTTGCAATATCATTGAAAAAAGTGTAATTTTTCAACATAGCAAAAGTACTCATATAAACGTCCGCACCTTCAATTTGCAGTTTGGCGATTTCCTCAAATTTGTCTGTCAAGCCGCTTTCTTCAATAAGATTTTGCCACGCTGGATTTTCTTCGTCCCATTCTTCCGATTTTACAAGATTTTCGAGGTCGGAAGCATCGCGGATTTTTGGCGCAATTTTAGAAATTTCGGGTAAAATTTCATCGCGCATTTTTCGGCTAATATTTTCGGTTTGTGTTGTACCTATTATTTGTAAAACAATAATTTCCAACGCTTTAGCAATATGAACATCGTCAATTAACATAACAAGCCGTGCACGTACAGAATCGAACATCGGCAAAAACTGATTATATTTTGAAAGCACAAAAACCAAGCCCGCCAACGCTCGCTGGCGAATAATCAAATCGGCGTTTTGGCAACAGTCGAGCAATAAAAGCAGTTTTTCTTCGTTAAAAGTCCGCCACAAATTCAAAGTAAGAGCCGAAACAATCAACGATTTTTCTGAAATTCCTTGATATTTTTCTGAAATAATTTTTTCAAAAACGGTTTTTTCGTCTGCCGAAAATTCGTCTTTGAGCCAAAAAATTGCAAAAAGTTGAGATGAAAAAGTTTCTTTTCTTGCCTGAATATTAATAATTTCATTCAGTTGCGCAGTTTCATTATTTTGCTTAAATTCAATTTGTTGTGTTAATTTTTCAATAAAATAAAGAATTTCTGACGCAGGTTTGAGTTGGCGAGACGGCAATCGGCGTTTTTCGGTAAATTCATAATTTGTAGAAAGCGTGAGCAACATCTCGCGCAAATCGCAAATTAGCAGAAAAACCTGTTGGCGAATATGCTCATAACGATTTTTCCGCTCGTCGTCTTCCGTTCCATCAACAAAATATTCGAGCAAAAAACCGTAATCTTGCTTCAAATCGTTATAACGGTCAAGCATTTCGTCAGAGTTTGCTTGCTCGACAAGCAGTTTCGCACGGTCGAAAGCCAAAAACAAATTGCTATGCGTCAGTAATTTGCACACTTCACGAAAAATGCTATGTATTTGCGCCGCAGTCATTTTTTTCTATCCCGATTTACTTATTTTTTTCAATTCTTCTTCATTAATAATTTTGATATTTTTCCCCCAAATATCAACAAGTTTTTCGCTAAAAAACAGCGACAAAGTACGAATTGCATTTGATGTAGTCATATTCGACATACTTGCCAACTCCTCGCGCGAAAGTTTGATATTGATTGTTGCGCCGTCTTCTTCCGTTCCGTAAATTTCCTTGAGCGTTAGCAATGTTTCTGCCAAACGTCCGCGAATATGTTTTTGCGTCAAATTTACAGCCATTTTGTCCGAATTGCCCAAGTCTTCAGCCATGTCTGTCAGATAGAAAAAGCAGAAAGCATTGTTGTGCTGCAAAATATTTATAAAAATATTAGCTTTTAACATATAAATAATTGACGTTTCCATCGCCACAACATTGGTGTTGTAGTTCGATTTTGCAATTATTGCTCGATAGCCGAAAGTATTTCCGGGTTTTAGCAGGCGCACAATTTGCGGACGTTTGCTTAAGCCTTGCTTAAAAACCTTTAATTTACCGCTTGCAAGCAACATCACATGCGAAGGAATATCGCCTTCGGAGTGAATTTTTTGATTTTTTTCAAATGTCTGTATTGTAAAATTACTTTTTACATACTGCCTTTCGTCAGGGGTAAGCCCATCCCATGCTGGAAAAATTTCTTCAAGCGTATAAATTTTAATATGATTTCTCTTTGGCATATAAAATTTTTGAAACAAATTGACTGTACTTATTTTCAATTTAAAGTGCAAATGTACATGAAATTTTTGAATTATACACAGACGAATAAAATTTTTGTGTCGGAAAGAAAAACATAAAAACCGAAAATCAATTCTTTACAGCCGTTCTTTGAACATTTTTATACTTATAAAAAGTAAAAATACTGTCATAGATAATAAAATACTGACCTGTTTGATAATATCCACCAATCCTACGCCTTTTATCATAACCGAGCGCATTGCTTCAATATACCAGCGTGCAGGAATAATATTTGAAAGATATTGCAGCAATACAGGCATGCTGTCTATAGGGAAAAGTACGCCTGAAAGCAACATTGAAGGCACCATAAGTCCAATAAGCGCCGATTGCATTGCTGTTTGCTGCGTTGAGGCGACAGACGAAATCAGCATTCCAAGCGACAGAGCGGCAAGAGTAAAAACAACGCTCAATGCAAATATTGTTAGCAGGCTTCCAACTACTGGAACTCCCATAACAAAATGTCCGATTAACATAGTCAGCGCCACATCAACCATAGAAATTATAAAATACGGCACTGCTTTTGCCAAAATAATTGCAGTCGGGTTTAGCGGCGAAATTAACAATACTTCCATTGTACCGCGCTCCTTTTCACGCACGATAGAAATTGAGGTCATCAGCGCACAGATAATCATCATCAACATTCCCATTAATCCGGGAACAAAGTTGTACGCGCTTTTCATTTGCGGATTGTAGAGCATTTGTACCTCTCCATTGATTTGAAACACCACTTGTCCTGTCGATGTTTTTTCCTGTTGAAATTCCAATAAAATAAGTTGCAAATAATTTTGAATTGTTGCAGCTTCGTTTGGGTCAGACGAGTCTATTATCAATTGTATTTCAGTGCGTTTATTCTTGATAAAAGAATTTTCAAAACCATGAGGAAATACAATAGCCACTTTGCACAGTCCTTTGCGAAATTCGTTGTTAATTTCACTTTCCGAGTGCAAATAACCTGTCATTGAGAAATATTTGTTGCCGTCGAGTTTGTTGATAAAATCGGCGGAAAGCGTTGATTTATCAGCGTCCAATACAGCAAAGTGCGTATTTTTCATATCATTGCTGACGGCATAACCTAAAATCAGCAACAACACCACAGGCATAATCAACAAAATCACAAGCGTATAAACATCTCGCAAAATATGCCGCGTTTCTTTGCGTATAAAACTGAAAAACTGTCTCATTGAAATATTTTTACATACTGCAAAGGTAAGTTTTTTTCAATCAGCAAAACTTTTTTACAAAAAAAATTTTTTGTAAAAATTTAAAAAGCATTATTTTTGTACTTATAAATTTGTTTGAATTATGATTTATTTAATCTTTGTTTCTATGGCATAATATTAATAACCGTATGTTAGCGCAGCGAAACTTACGGAAACTAAAATTTAAAAAATGAAAAAACTTAAATTATCAATAGTAATGCTCGTTTTTTTGGGCTTTGGCATAAGTGCAACAGCGCAAACATACAACGAACACGACAAGGAAGCCTTGCGGAAATTTCTACGGCAGCCTTCAGCAGTAGATGAACAAATTAACGCCCAACAACTCGGCTTAACAATTCCTGCCGATACAGCCAATTGGTATGCAGACGAACTGTGGGTAGAAAATGTATCAAATTTGACTTGGAATGAGGACAATCCAAAACGGCTGACAAGTATTTATTGTGAGGGAAACTACCTTGCAGGAACTTTAGATTTAAGCGGTTGCACAGCATTAGAATTTTTATATTGTTCCAATAATACTTTAACAAGTTTAGATTTAAACAGCTGTACTGCATTAACAGAATTAGAATGTATGGATAATTCATTATCAAATTTGAATTTAAACAGTTGCACTGCATTAATATCTTTAAATTGTATTGATAATTTATTAATAACTTTAGATATAAACAACTGTACTGCATTAAAATACTTTAATTGCAACAATAATTCATTGGAAACATTAAATTTAAGCGGTTGCACAGCATTACAATCTTTAAATTGCTCCCATAACGCTTTAACAAGTTTAAATGTAAGCGGCTGTACTGCATTACAATCTTTAAATTGTGGGTATAATTCATTAATAACTTTAAACATAAGCAACTGCACAATTTTAAGAAGTTTAGATTGCGATAATAATTTATTAACAACTTTAGATATAAATAACTGCAAAGCATTAAGATTTTTATTTTGTTACAATAATTCATTAACAACTTTAGACATAAGCAGTTGCACAGAATTAGAATATTTAGATTGTTCAAGCAATCACCTTTACGCCCTTGATTTATCAGCAAACGCTTCACTTGCCACTTTTTGGGGCGACTATCAAACCGTATCGCTCACGCTATGCAACAACGGCAGCGGCGTTTATCAACTGCCCATAACGCTCAACAATCCGCAGTTTGACAATTCCGCAATTACATACACCAATGGCATACTGCAAAGCGATAATAATACTATAAACTCAAGTTCGTTTAATGCAGCAACCAATATGAGCGGCTATAATTTAAGCGGAACTATTACATTCACTTATTCTGAAAACAGCGGCGTAGGAACATTTCAGGCTGCGGACTTACATCTTTATCCAAACCCCGCCAGCGATATAGTGAATTTCAGTGTTGAAGCGGCTTATGAAATCATAGATTTTCAAGGTTGTATTTTGCTCAAAAGCGGCAAGGCGGAGAAATCGGTAAATATTAGCGGTTTACCTGCGGGAATTTATTTTGTAAAAACAAACAATAGCACAGCGAAAATTGTGAAAAAATAATCATAAAAATAATTTTAAAATAAAAAATGCAATAGTTCTCGGCATTATATTTGCCGTAATGTCAGTAGGAGCCATCTTTTTTGTGTTTTTTACAGATAAAAGACGGAAAGGAAAACAAAACTTTGACAACTCAACTTTCGCCTGCGCTGCTCAAACAGTTAAAAGAAAAGAAAATAGATGATTTCCCTTATTCGCCGAACACAATTCGGTGGGAAGGAAAATTTTTGCAGGTAGATGGCGGGGTTACGTATGAATTGATGATGGATTCAATCAAATTCACCTATAACAAGAAACGCAACGAGGCATTGAACACGCACCGCTTTTTTTCCTCAAGCGACATTAACGGAATAGTTTGGATAGAAACAAAATCAGATGTTGTTGGGCAATACGATAACGGAGGCAATGCGTATCAGCAATATTATGTGATTTCGTTTCTCGACTTAAAGCAGAAGGTTGTTTTAGCGCAGGATACTATTTGGGGCGGTATGCCGCCAAAACACATAAACACACAAATAGGTTTCGGCAAAGAACCAGCAGAAAAGGCTGTAATTGAATTAATTAATGAAAGAACAAAAAACTAAAAATTTAGTATTTATGGCAATAGAAACAAAACTGAAATACAAAATTTCCGATAGCGAAATTATCGTCTATTCTTCAAGGACTTTAAAAACATTTGCAGTTGCATTTGGCATTGCGTTAGGGGCAACTTATGCGGCAATTTTTATGATGCGCCTGTATTTTGGCGGAGAAATGAAAATAAAAATGGAAAGTGAAATATTTTCCCTGCTGTTTTTGCTTGCGCCTGTGTTGTTTCTGATGTTTTTTGGCAACAGACAAGTGATATTCAGCCAAAGAGAAGAAACGGTTTATAAATCGTATGGATTGGGGCGCAAAAAAATAGCGCGGTTTTCGGAAATTGCAGCAGTCCGCTATGTTGGCGGCAGTAATGCTTCATACAGGATTTTTTTCAAATCAGACCCTTACGGCAAAGGCGTAGGTTTGCTTAAGCCTGCTCCTCCAAACGCACAACAGACCTTTAAGAAAAATATTATGCCCGCTTTGATGAAAATGCTCAATTTGTCGGAATCGGCAGCCGAACTTCCGCCGATAAATCTTGAAAATATGAGATATTACGCCCGCAAAGGCAATATATTTACAGTGAAACGGCGTTGGGAAATCGGATATTATACCTTCCTGTTCTGTTTAACCGCAGGTTTGCTCTGTTGGGGAATTTCATCGAAAAATAACGTGCTGATATTTTGTACCATTCCGCCGATGTTGATAGCAATCGGTTTTTTGCTGCACAAACGTAAATTTGATGTGGAAAATCATATTTTTATAAATTCCATTGCCTTTTTCTACAAAAAAATGTACCGTTTCGAGTAATTTGTCCGTTTTCTTGTTGTGCGCAATACGCTGAACGGAATGTATAGCGGCACAGACGTAAAACTCGTTTTCTTAAACAACAAGCAAAAGGAAGCAACCATAACGCTTTTGAGCATACAAAAAACAAGAAAAATAGAACTACTGATGCAGGAAACAAAAGCGGTGATGGGAATAGTGTTTTAAAATAAAAATAAGATAAAAATTAACGCGAACAGCAGCATTTTTTTATAAAAAATATTTTGTATCTTTGCCAAGATTTTTTGATGGCATCAAAAACCATTATTAAATCGCCAAAGTATTTATAATAATAATTTTAACCTTTTAAAAAAATTTTTTTAAGATGAAGAAAAGTATCCTTATGGTTTTTAGCGGACTTGTAATGTTCGCAATGGTGGGTTGCGGTGTTTCGGCAACGAAATATAACGACAATGTGGTGGATATTCACACCAAAGCAAGTAATTATTTGACAAAAGTCAGTGACAAACTTGACTACAATGCGCTTTCGGCTGCTGAAAAACAATCAATTGCCGACAGTTTGAAAATTAAAATTGATGCTTGGACAAAGCAAATCAAAGACCTGAAATATCCTGCTTCGGCAGAAGAATATCAGGGCAGTATGGTGAAATATTTTGAATTCCTGCAAAGCGATGTTGTACCTGTGATGCAAAATTTATTTTTGAGCGCCAACAAAGATGAGTTCAACTCTCATGTTGATGCTTTCAATACAGTTCTGCAAACAGGCATGAAATTGGAAGACGAAATAGAAGCCAAACAGGTGGAGTTTGCTCGAAAAAACAATATGCAACTTCGTTAATCTTTGCCAATTCTGCAGGTGCAAAAATAAAAGCACACCAAATCAAACCGCACATTACAATAGTGCGGTTTTTTT
>WRGS01000227.1 GCA_009787075.1 Paludibacter sp. | reverse complement strand
ACGGATAAGTGAAATCAACATGCCGCATTTCAAATTCGCCGCGAATTTTTTCGGGGCGGTACGTTCCTGTCTGTTCTATTTCGTTGTCGGAATTCATAATATCAAAAAAACCTTCTGCATAAATCAGAGCATCGTTGATGTCGTCGTAAATGCGATGCAGTTGGCGGATAGGCGCGGTAACATTATTGAACAGCATAATATGCAGCATCACCGCGCCGATTTTCATTTGCCCTGTAAGCACAAGGTAAGCCGTTAATATAATGATAATTACCACTCCAAACTGTTCGGTAAAAGTTTTCAGTCCGTCAAACTTAAAATTTGTAGAGCGCGTGCGCATCTGCGTTTTGGTAAGGGCGGTTTGGAGGTCTAGTTGTTTTTTCGCTTCAATACTTTCGCGGTTAAACGATTTTATCACGTTTATCGATTCCAAAATATTAATAATTCCGCCCGATTTATTTTCGCGGTAAGTGCGCATATTGCGCCGCCAGCCTTTGAGTTTCTGCGCCTGCTTTTGACTTATAAAAAAATAAATAGGCACGATGCACAGCCCAACCAACCCAACATAAAAATTGGCGTTGAACATGCCTATCAGAGCCACAACCGCTGATGTGAAAAGCGGAAAAATATCAATAAAAAAACTTTGTACAGTGCGTGTCAGGCTCGAAACTCCCTGGTCGATGCGGGTTTGCAATTTGCCAGAGCCGCTTTCGTCGGCAGTAAAAAACGCCATCCGATAAGTCAAAACCTTTTCTATCACACGTTGAGCGAGGTCTTGAGAAATCATAATGCGGATTTTTTCGCCGAAAAATTTTTGTCCAAAAGAAATAAAAATATTAATCAACTCTTTGGAAAGCAAAATAACAGAAATTATCGCCACAATATGCATGCCGTCTTTCAAAGGCTTGTGTTGCTCAACAAGCGAAGTAATGCTATTGACAGTATATTGCAGCACGTATGCATTGACTTGCGCTGTCAGCGCACCGATAAAAGTAAGCGTCAAGGCTAAAATTACAAGCCATTTATACGGCTTAACGTATGGAAGTATTTGTTTGAAAAGTTGAAATAAATTCATTTTAAATATTAAAATTATGAATTATTGTTTTTTGCGTTTAATCTTGATTTTATTAAGATATATATATAAAACAATATGTTATCTGTACCAAATATTTTTTGACAAAATTCGTGCATTTTTTTCACAATAGTTTAGCATTTATTTTTGCATTGTAAATAATTCATAATCAATAATTATTACATTAGCCTGCAACCGAAACTTTTATTCCTGTTTTGCGGATTTGTTCTGCTATTTTTTCCAATTCTTCCAATGGAATTTTTTGCAGTGATTTTACGGGCGTTTCGCGGTCGATAGTGTAAATCATAACTTGTTGAGGTTTAAGAGTTTGCAATACTTTTAAATAAGCGGTAATTTCCGTTTGTGTTGTGTTGTCAATTTTTTGTCCGCTGTGCGAGCCGCGCAAAAACATTGTTTGTATAATCAATTTGTTTTCAAAATGTTGCAGGTTTTTTACCAACCACGCAACCGAAAAATCACTCCGCGTAGGTTGGTCAATCAGGCGCATTGTTTGGTCTATTGCCGAGTCGAGTTTGAGAATTGCATTATCGGCTTTCATTAACGCATTAAAAACTTGCTTTCTATATATTTGCGTGGAGTTTGTCAGCACGCTGATTTTGGTTTGTGGGAAAAAACTGTCGCGCAGCAGGCAGGCATCGTCAATAATTCCTTCAAATTCGGGGTGAATTGTCGGCTCGCCGTTGCCTGCAAAAGTGATTACATCAATCGTCTGATTTCCAACGTGCAAGGCTTGAAGTTTCTCTTCCAAAGCGCGTTTTACATCTACGCGGGAAGGCATAGGAAATTCGTGCATAGTTGTATTAAATCCGCATTCGCAATAAACACAGTTGAAAGTACAAATTTTTGCATCAACAGGCAAAAGATTGATTCCCAGCGAATTGCCAAGTCGGCGGCTAAGCACCGGACCGTAAATTATTTCATGAAATTGCAACATATTTTTAAAATTCCAATTGCAAAAGTACATAAAAATTTCGGTAAAAAGAGTTTTTGTGTTTACACAAAATCTTAAAGCCCGTTAGGGCGTTATGTGAATAACCGCAGGCGTAAGCCTGTGGCGGTACTATACTATACTGTGCAGCAACGCAACCAAAAAAATCGCAGGGGCGCTGTACTCAACGCCCCCACTCTTTCTCAAATAAAAACATCTAACTTTTAATAACCCATATTTTTTTAATAACCAGGATTCTGATATGCGGCTTTTTCTTCATCAGTCATCGTCATTCTGTCAAACTGTCCTTGCGGAATCGGACGCAGATAATTTTGCTTGGTCATATTGCGCGTTACTGTTACCGGCGTATGACTGCCTGTTGCACAAATACTAATCTGTCCTGCAATTTCTTCCCATTTTTGTGTACGCACAAGGTCGTACCAGCGGTAGCCTTCACCGAAGTATTCGCGGCTGCGTTCTGCAAGTATATAATTAATATCTATTGTAGCAGGCGTTGCTGCCTTCATCGCTTCGTTGTGGTCATTTGAGGCTGGATCTAATGTGCCGTCTCCATTTGGCATACTGTATTGTCCGTTGTTGCTGTAACGCCATTTACCTGCGCGAGCGCGGATTACGTTAATTAGGTCACGAGCGCTCTTGTTACCTGTTGCGCCTTTAACTGCCGCTTCAGCTGCTATAAAATATAGTTCAGAGAATTTGGCAATATTCCATGGACGTGTGATAGCACCGTTTGGCTGCCCTACACCTGTACCATTGTCAGTACGGTATGTACCAAGTTTCCACAAACCCGGATAATAACGACGATTTATTCCGCTCGGATTGATTACCCAGTCGGCTCTGCCCGGTAATGTACCAGCGCCAACGCCACTGCTGCCATCACCTGAAGGATAAACGACATTAGGGTTATCTTCATCAAGGAATGTAAGAATTGGTTGTCCACTATATACTGTCATTCCGTTTGCATTTACTACAGGATTTGTTTTACCTGCCTGTGCCATATTAGCAGGATAAACGGCTGCAAAAGTTCCGTCATAACGGCTATCGTTGGTTTTATCTGCAAAAGTATTGGTAAATACTCCAATAGGCGGCGCCATACGTGTCCACGGACGACCACCCCATTGAGTTGCAGCACGGGTAACAGATTGTATGCCATAAGTAGCGCCACCATCACCAGAACTTCTAATATTTTCTGTCTGACAGGTTACATACCAAACTGCATAATTTTCTGGTGCACTACCGTTGCTCCACGACAAACTTGCCTGATTATAATATTCGTCCTGGCAATGGTCGCTGTAAAGCACGATTTCTTTATTGCGGTCTTTACTGCCGAGATTTACATCATAGTAATAATCCATTAATCCGAATGGTCCCGGATTGTCAATGCCCTGCAATGCTACATTGTAAGCCTGCTGGAAGTACCATGCTGCTGTTTGTCCATCAGGGTCTGTACGCTGGCAGTTGGGGTATGTTGGAATATTGTTCGGGTTTTCAAGCCACCATGCATAAGTAAGATACGCCTTTGCTAAATACAGACGAGCCGCTGTTTTGGTAATAGTACCTGTCAGGCGACCATTATCGGGAAGATTATCAATAGCCATTTTCAAATCTGGGAAAATAGCCTTTGTATAAACTTCAGGTACAGTATTGCGTACAGAAGTAGTTGCCGCGCTTGAATTAAATTTCAATTCGCCAGCACCCAAATCCAAAGGTACGCCGCCAAAAGTTTGAACAAGCATAAAATAATCCCATGCACGCCAAAATCTTGCCTCCGAAATCATCGATTCGTTTATGCCTGCGTTTGCTGCATTTTCGATAATACCGCTTGCGGTATTAATATTTGAGAATACAGCGTTCCAAAGAACATCTGCACGGCTGCTGGAAGGAGTGCAGCGGCGAGTAACATTGGGGTCAAAATCCAAAGCCTGAAAGTTGTCTTCCTGTCCTGAATTTGCCCATGTATATTCGTCAGTGCCTGTTTCCTGTGCGGCATAGAAATATTGTCCGAATATATAGCGCGTATGCACATAAAGCGAAGTTAAGCCCATTTGCACTCCCTGTGGTGTTTTGAAGTATTCAGGAGTGTACATCGCACGCGGATGTTCTTCAAGCATATCGCTGGAACAAGCCGATGCAAACAATGCAATCAGGGCTATTCCAATTATATTTTTTAAAATTATATTTTTCATATTATTTTTTTTATTAAAAAAGTTAAAATGTTAATTAAAATGATAAATTCAAACCAAACATAAAGTTGCGGGTTTGTGGAGTATTGGCACCAATTGTAAGCGTTGCATTCGAGTAATGTAAATTGGTTGTTACTGCTGCATTTTCATTAGCTTTAGAATTAGTAAGCACATCCAAGCCCGATTCTTTATTAAACGGCGAGAACAGTACAAATGCGTTTTGAACAGTAACGTACAAACGCGCGCTGCCGAGCCCAAGATTTTTGAACCATGTTGCATTCGGGTCAAAAGTGTAACCAAGTGAAATTTGTCCTACTCTAAAATATGAAGCATCAAAATAACCAAGTGTACTGCTGTATTTTGGGTTATCGCTTCCACCACCCGGTTTCGGATATTTGGCTCCTGTATTTTCAGGCGTCCAGTAATCTACTTTCACATTTCCACGCCGACCCGACAACATATTCAGATAACCATTATCAGCATATATTGAACTAACCAAAATACCTCCATGCTGATAAGTGCCTATTACGCTCAAATCAAAATTTTTCCATGCAACGCGGGTATTGAATCCGCCCTGCCACGCAGGGTCTGCATCCTGAATAATACGGTCTGCTCCGCCGCCGTCAAGAGCGCGTACAGGATTACCATTAGCATCATATTCACCTGTATATTGTATTTTTATCAAACCAAGTCCATTGGGTTCCAAAATATCCATATATGCATCACCTTCGTTCCAAATGCCTATTTTTTTAGCATCATAAATAGCATTTACAGGATGACCGACAAACAGACCAAGACTTGGATTTTTGTCTACGCCTGAATTAATATAAGTAACTTTATTTTTGTTTATATAGAAATTAACTCCCAAATCCCAAGTCCAGTCTTTAGTTTTAATAATTTTTCCATTGAGAGAAAGTTCAAAACCCTTATTTTGCATTTTACCTACATTTGCCCATTGTTCAGCTACACCCGAAGTTTGTGGCAGAGGAACTTTATACAGAATATCAGTGGTATTTACAATATAATATTCTGCTGTTCCCCACAGTCTGTCTTGAATCAGCGAGAAATCAAGTCCAACGTTCCATGTTTGCGAATATTCCCAACCCAACTTTGGATTCGATGCCATTGAAACATAAGCACCGATTGTATTGACACTGCCAAAATTATATTGCTGTTTATTTATATCTAAAAGTCCAAGCGTGGCATACGGGTCAACTTCCTGATTTGAAGTTTGTCCATAACCTGCGCGCAATTTTAAATGGTTTACCCATTGTACATTGCTCATAAACGCTTCTTTGGAAATATTCCAGCCAAGGGAAACAGCAGGATAGGTATGCCATTTGTGTCCTGGAGCAAGGCGGGACGAACCGTCTGAACGAACCATTACATACAGCATATAGCGATTGTCATAATCGTACATTGCGCGTCCCAGTACCGACTGTAAAGCCCATTCCTGAAATCTTTGTTCTGCTGGATTAAATGTAACATTCGTAGCCTGTGCAAGATTCCAGTAAAGGAAAAATTCTGCAGGAATATTTGTAGCACTGATGAGCGAACGGTCTACATGCGTATGTTCGGCAGAGTAAAGACCTGTTAAGGTAACATGATGTTTGCCGAAATTGCGGTCGTAAGTCAAAATATTATCGACAGTCCATTGATAAGTTAATGATTTTTCCATAGAACCATCGGATGCCGCTGTTTGAGCGGTACTGTTATCAAATATGCCAACTCCCTTATATTGTCCTCTATTGAAAGTTCTGAAATTTAAGCCCACATTTATACGGTAACTCAAACCTTCAACGCCCGGAATTTTAACTTCGCCGAAAATGTTATTGTACGAACCGAACGCGCGGCGGTTGTCAGCCCATGAGTCGCCCAGATTTGAAATGCGGTCGTAAGTATTAGTCCAATAAGTATCTGCAACACCAGTGGTAACCGATTTTAACGAACCGTCTTCATTGTAAGGATTTATCAATGGCGAAGTGCCCAGCGCGTTATACATACCTAAATTTTGACCATTTGTAATATTGTAATTATTGTTGGTAATCAAACCAAAACGCAAGTATTTGCCAACTCCCTGGTCAATATTGGCGCGTAAATTAATACGGCTGTAATCCTGCCCGGGTAACAAAGACTGGTCTTTAAAGTATCCTGCGCCAAAATTATAACTGCCGTTCTGCGTACCGCCAGCAACGCTCACATGGTGATTCATTGTCATGCCTGTACCGAACATTAAATCCTGCCAGTCGGTATTTGTACCCAGCACTTCGTCGCCTACCATATTAGGAACGCCGTCAGCATCAACATATACTCCTGCATCTTTACGCAACTTGTAAAGTTCATCACCTGTCATCATAGGATAGCGGTGGAACAGAGTTTTTACTCCATAATATGTATCATAACTAACTTTTGCTTTTTGTTCTCCCCTTGCACCCTTGTTGGTGGTAATCATAATAACGCCGCCTGCTCCGCGCGAACCGTAGATAGCAGTTGAAGAAGCATCTTTTAAAATATCAATGGTTTTAATATCTGCCGGAGAAATATCTCCAAGCGTACCTGGAAACGGTATGCCGTCAAGTACAATCATCGGAGCATTGCTTCCTGAAAATGAACGCGTACCGCGTATAAGTATTTGCATATCTGCACCGGGTTTGGAACTGGTCTGCGACATTTGCACACCTGCAATACGCCCTGCCAAAGCGGCAGTCAAGTTGCCTGATTGCACTTCGCGCAACGCATCTCCCTGCATTGAAGCCACCGAGCCTGTAACAGCCTCGCGGCGCTGCGTACCGTAACCGATTGCAACCACCTCCTGCAAGCCGATAGCATCGTCGGACAGCGTTACATTAATAGTTTTTCGACCATTGACGTCAATGGTTTGTTGGGTGTATCCAACAAACGAAAAAATCAATTTGCCGTTTTGCGGAACGCTGATTTGGTAATTGCCGTCAAAATCGGTCATTGTTGCAGTAGAAGAACCCACAACAACAACAGTAACGCCAGCTAAAGGCTCACCGCTTTTGTCGGAAACAATTCCGCTAACAGTAACATTCTGGGCAAACGCCAAAATTGGAACCATTAGAAAAAGGAACATAAGTCCTTTTTTCATTTTTTGAAATCTGTTTTTCATTATCATACTAAATGATTTAATGTTATATAAAATTAATAATTAATTAAATGATACTTAAAAATATATCACTGCAAAGATATTTACTTTTAATGAGTTTGCAATCATTAAAACACAAAAAAAATGTTCCACAGGTTACATTTTTTTTGCTTCACGTTACATTTATCTGTTTTTATAGATTTTTTAAGAAAAAAACACTTACAGGCTGTTTAAATTTGTAAAAATATATATCCACCTCAACCCTACCCTATTCCGAACGTAATTGCGAGTTCCCGATAAAAAAGGCTATCCTAAAAGTTTTTTTACCGCAAAGACGCAAAGATTTTTCGCAAAGGTCGCAAAGAATATATTTTTGAAATTCAATACTTTGCGTACTTTACTAAACCCATTGCGAACCTTGCGGTTAAGTTTTTTGTGCTTTTGAAACAATCCCTTTAAAAAACATGAGGCTGTCTTAAAAGTTTTTTTACCGCAAAGGCGTAAATACTTTTTAAGACAGCCCATTAGGACAGAATAAAATTCTGATTTATAAATCAATAATATCTTATTCAGTATAAACTCTAATTAATCAAAAAAAATTAACTACTTTTGTAGCCGAAAAAACTACTCCAAAGACAGAGAACTCCTCTTTCTCTTTGAGCAGAGGGGCTGAGGCTGAATTTGCCGAGCGAGAATGCCTAAAAGCATTCAAAAACCATAATTTTTTTATTCAATATAAACTTTAATAATAATTTTAAATTTTAATAAATATATGACTACACAAAAAATTCAGGAATTAGAGCCGCGCACTTTGTGGGGCAATTTTTACAATATTACACAAGTACCGCGTCCGTCTGGAAAAATGGACGAAATAAGTAAATTTTTGCTTGATTTTGGCAAAAGTTTGGGGCTTGAAACTTTGCAGGACAAAACAGGAAACATACTGATTCGCAAACCTGCAACTCACGGAATGGAAG
Source organism: Paludibacter sp. (assembly GCA_009787075.1). Taxonomy (GTDB): domain Bacteria; phylum Bacteroidota; class Bacteroidia; order Bacteroidales; family Paludibacteraceae; genus WRGS01. The sequence continues at coordinate 14,264 of WRGS01000227.1, read as the reverse complement.
ACCGTCAAACCGTTGTGTTGCAAGCGCATATGGATATGGTACCGCAAAAGAACAACGATGTTAAACACGATTTTTCGCGCGACCCTATTGACGCTTACATCGATGGCGAATGGGTAACCGCACGCGGAACAACGCTCGGCGCAGATAATGGAATTGGCATGGCAGCGGCGATGGCTATTTTGCAATCAACTGATATTCCGCACCCTGCGCTCGAAATGTTTATCACTGTTGATGAAGAAACAGGAATGGACGGAGCATTCGGCTTGCAGGCAAATTTCCTCAAAGGCGATATTTTGCTGAATTTGGACTCAGAAGAAGAAGGCGAATTTTGCGTTGGCTGCGCAGGCGGAATTGATACCACTATGACTTTTCAATATCAGCAAACTGAAATAGAGCAGGGCGATGTTGCAATGCGTTTGACACTCACAGGGCTTAAAGGCGGACATTCGGGAATTGATATTATTTTGCAGCGTGCCAATGCCAACAAACTGTTATTCAGATTATTGAAAGAAGCGGTTATAGAATATGACGCGCGGCTTGCCTGCTACGACGGCGGCAATATGCGCAACGCGATTCCGCGCGAGGCAACAGCAATTGTAACAATTCCAAGCGAAAATATTGACGATTTTGTTGATTTTGTGAAAGAAAAAGAAAAACAGTTTATCAAAGAATATGCAGGAGTTGAAGATAATCTGACTTTAGATATTACAAAATGCGATTTGCCCGAAGGTTTGCTGCCCGAAGAAATTCAGGACGACTTGATAAATGCAGTTACGGCTTGCCCTAACGGTGTTTTCCGTATGATTCCCGAAGTTGCGGGAGTTGTTGAAACTTCGAGCAACTTGGCAATTATCAAAACTGACGGTAAAAGCGTGGAACTCAATGCTTTGCTGCGCAGTTCAGTTGAAACTCGCAAAGAAGAACTTGCCGAAATGTTTGAGAGTCTTTTCTCGCTTGCAGGTGCAAAAGTTGAATTTTCGGGTGCGTACCCCGGCTGGAAACCGAATATGCAATCACCGATTTTGAAAACATTTTGCGATGTTTATGAACGCAAATTCGGCACAAAACCGCATGTTGTGATTATTCACGCAGGCTTGGAATGTGGAATTTTAGGTACAAACTATCCGAAAATGGATATGATTTCGTGCGGACCGACAATCAAACACCCACATTCGCCTGACGAAAAAGTAAATATTGCTGCGGTGCAAAAATTTTGGGAATTTTTCAAAGAAACGCTTGCAAATATTCCTAAAAAATAATTCCGCCTCCCCTACCCCTCCAAAAGAGGAGAACTTAAGAGGCTGTCTAAAAAGGATAAAAAATTTAAACGCAAGGTGCGCAAAATGTTGAATTTAAGAAATATAATTATTTGCGACCTTTGCGAAAAGTTTTTGTGTCTTTTGCGGTAAAAAAACTTTTAATACAGCCTCTTAGGGTGGGCGTAAAAAAAGATTTAATGAAAATTATAGTTTTTGAAAATATTTTTGATAAAATTCCGTTAAATACAGAACATATTTCGGTTTGGTTTCGCCCTGATTCAACGCTTTCAAAAGGCAATAAACCATTTTATATTCCTGAATTTTCTAATGATTTTTCGGCGCAAATCTTTTTGGCAGTAAAAATTAGCAAATTGGGGAAAAATATTGGAATAAATTTTGCTGACAGATATTACAGCGAATTTGCATTTGCAATTTGCCTGAAAGCAAATGATTTGGCAAAAACAGCGCAAGGTCAAAATTGGGCAATTTCATTTGACGGAGCAACGGCGATAAGCAATTTTTTTGAAATAAAAGATATTGATTTTCAGCAAATTGCAGTGGAATTTTATTATAATGACGAAATTTATATTACTAATAATTTTGAAAATTTTATTAATAAAATAAATCAAACGATTGTTTATGCGAGTAAATTTTGTACTTTAAAAATGGGCGATTTACTTTTGTTAAAATCAAATTTTGACACAAAAAATATTAAAATTGGCGACACAATGTCGATTTTTTTTAATAAAAATAAAATTTTGGAGCAAAAAATTAAATAATTGCATTTCAACAATTTATAAAATATAAATAAATGAAAAAGTTTTATATTCTTTCAGTATTATTGTTTGCGTTTGTTGCTTTGAAAGGGCAAAACGCATCTGCTTACGCTAATAATTCGGTGCTTGCAAGCGGAAAATTTGTTAAGATAAAAATCAGAGAATCAGGAATTTATAAACTGACTTACGATGATTTAAGGTCTATGAACATCACTCCCGAAAATGTTCGGATTTTTGGTTATGGCGGCGCGGTAATCGACCAAAATTTTGCCAACGCCTCGCCCGACGATTTGCCCGAAGTTGCAATTTGGAAAGGCGACAATTACATTCTTTTTTATGCACAGGGAATTGTAAAATGGACTTATGATGTTGCAAATAAGATATTTATACACGAAGGCAATCCATATTCTACCGACGGATATTATTTTGTAACTGCCGATGCTGGTGTGGGCAAAAAAATCACTCCCGCTACAGCCGAGCAGCCGACTGCAAACATACAGGAAATTATGGAATTTACAGATTTTCAGGTATATGAAAAAGATGAAATTTCGTTAATTGAAAGCGGCAAAGAATTTTACGGAGAAAAATTTGACAGTCAAACGCCATACAGTTTTACGTTCAATTTTCCAAATGCGGTGCAAAGTGCAAAAACAAAGGTGCGTGTTGCATACGCCACAAGTGCAAATGCGATTTCTTCGATGAAAATCTCACTCAACAATTCGGATACAACCATTACAACTTCAAAAATTGGCGGCGAACAGAAATTTTTTGAAACAACAAATATCCTTACTTTTTCATCTTCGCAGGCAAATTCTGTGGTGCAAATGACTTATTTAAAACAATCGAACTGGACGGCATATTTGAATTTTTTGGAACTCAATGTGCGCCGTTCGCTCAAAATGTCGGGCGCGCAAATGCGCTTTCAAAATTTTGATGCGCCAACTGCGGACTTCAAAAAATATAATATTTCCGATGCAAATAATAACATAATTATTTGGGATATAAACGATAACGCAAATATCAAGCAAATGCCTACTGTGCGTGCAGGGCAAACTTTGAGTTTTACAACTTCTGCCGAAAATAAATATTTTTTGGCGCTTGACCCTACTGCAAGTTTCCCAAAACCCGAAATTGTTGGAGCGGTTGCCAACCAAAATTTGCACGCTTTTACAGATGTTGATTTGACAATGATTGTCTATCCAAGTTTTTTGGCAGAGGCGAATGCCCTTGCGGACGTTCATCGCAAAAATGACGGAATAACAGTTGCAATTGTTACGCCTGAACAGGTTTATAACGAATTTTCGTCGGGCACTCCCGATGTTTCAGCATACAGAAAATTGATGCGTATGCAATATCAAAGAGATTTGGCAAACAACAAACCGAAATATTTATTGCTTTTCGGGCGCGGCTCTTTCGACAATCGCGGGTTGCTGCGCGAAACCGCAGGCACTAATCTGATTTTGACTTTTCAGGCAAAAAATTCAGGACATTTAGTATATTCCTATGTTACAGACGATTATGTAGGAATGATGGTTGATAATGCCTCTGAAGCTCAAATTCGCAATAATAATATTGCAATTGCAACAGGTCGTTTCCCTGTAACCACTCGCGAGCAGGCACAGGCTGTTGTAAATAAAACGATTGAATATATGAAAAACGGTCGGCGCACGATTTGGAAAAATCAACTTCTTTATCTTGCTGATGATGGTGAGGTAGCAGATTCTGGAAATCCATCTTATTATGCGCAGGGAAATGAAAGAAGTTCAAATGCAGTATTTAATAAACATCCTGAATATCAAATAAATAAAATATATATTGATGCTTTCAAACAGGTAACTTCTGCCAGCGGCGATTCTTATCCCGATGCCAAAGCAAAATTGCTTGGTATGATTAACAGCGGCATTTTCTTTTTCAATTATTTGGGGCACGCTGGCGCTAACGGACTCACAGGAGAGGGTGTTTTTCTTGCCGATGATATTAAAAAATTGACAAATAAAAATTATTTTCTATGCTTTGCCGGCACTTGCGATTTTATTCATTTCGACGTGCCGCGCATCTCGGCGGGCGAATTTTTGCTGACAAATCCTGTGGGCGGCGCAATAGGAGTTTTATCTGCTTCGCGCACGGTAAATGCCTCAACTAACGATGCTTTAAGCCTTGCTTTTAATAATATTTTATTTGATAAAAACAGTTCAGGAAATCACAACACAGTTGGCGAAGCGCTTATTTTGGCAAAAAATGCTGTTGGAGCAAGCGAATCAAAACTCTCGTATGTTTATCTGGGCGACCCCGCTTTGCTTTTAAATTTTCCTGATAAATATTCTATAAAAACCACAAAAATTAATGAAAACACGAACTTAATAGGAAACGACACTCTTAAAGCATTGTCAATCAATACAATAAAAGGAATGATTGTGGATAAAAACAATGTGAAAGTTGAAGATTTTAATGGAAATATTTTTGTTAATATTTATGATAAAATCCAAACAATTCACATGCTCATGAACGACCCGTATGCAAAGGGACATCCATACAGTTTCCCCGACCGCCCGAGTATGATTTATTCTGGCAAAACAACGGTGAAGAACGGTGAATTTGAAGTTACTTTTATGATGCCCAAAGATATTATGTATAATTTTGGCAAAGGGCGCATAAATTATTATGCCGAAATGGATTCAACAAACGAAGTGCATGGATATTTTGAGAATTTTATTATTGGCGGAAGTTCAAATATCCAAATTACCGATACCGAAGGTCCTGTTATTGAAAGTATGTATCTTAATTCTTCGGATTTTAAAAATGGAGGCAAGGTAAACGAAACGCCGTATTTTGTGGTGCGCGTTAGCGATGAATATGGAATTAACACTGTTGGCAACGGAATAGGACACGATGCCACGCTGATGCTCAACAACGACCCGCAGCAAATTTATATTCTAAATGAATATTTTACCGCCGATTTTGGAACTTACAAGTCAGGGACTTTTGCTTATTTGCTGCCAGAATTGCCCGACGGAAAACATACTTTGAAGTTTAAAGTTTGGGATTTGATTAATAATTCGGCGCAGGCAGATTTGAATTTTGAGGTTAAAAGAGGCTTGAAACCGCAAATTTTCGACCTTTACAATTATCCAAATCCTGCATCTGATTATACAATTTTCAGAATCACCACCGACCGACCTCAAGATGTTTTGCTGGCAAAGATTGAAATTTTCGACCTTGTAGGGCGTAAAATTTGGGAATTTGCACAAACCACAACAGATGATGTTCGTTGGGATATGCGCTCGTCTGACGGAATATATTTATCTTCGGGAATTTATATTTATCGCCTGACTTTGAGCACTTTAAATAGTGAAACATCTTATAAATCAAATAAATTAATTATCAAAAAACAATAAAAACGTTTTTTCTGCGTTTTGCAATTTATTGAATATGTTTTAAAACATTAAATTTTTTAAATAATAAAATAAAAAAATATAATATTATAATAATGAAAAAAATAATTTTTAGTTTAGTAATTGTATTAGTTTCAAGCAGTTATTTGTTTTCCCAAGGCAATCCTCAATGGACAGATATGGATTTACCTAATCCTGTTCTTACAGGCGTTCCCGCTTTGAGCATAACTCCCGATGCGCGTGGAGGCGGTATGGGTGATGTTGGCGCGGCTACGCGTCCAGACGAAAATTCGCAATACTGGAATCCTGCCAAATACGCTTTTATGGAAAGCGAAGCGGGTTTTTCGGTTTCATATACGCCATGGTTGCGCAAATTAGTTAATGACATCAATTTGGGTTATGTAGCGGGTTATTGGCGGTTTTCAGAACGAAATACTATCAGCGCGTCTTTGCGCTACTTCTCGCTTGGCGATTTGCAACTCACAGACGCTAATGGGCTTTTTCTTAACACTATTAAACCTTATGAAATGGCTATTGATGCGGCGTGGTCTCTGTTGCTTTCTGAAAAATTTTCTGGCGCAGTGGCTTTACGCTATATCCGTTCCGACCTTAATCAAGGCGTTAATGCGACATCGGGTAATGATATGCACGCAGGAAACGCTTTTGCTGCCGATATTGCATTTTTTTACAATACGCCGATTACTTTCGGTTCGGAAGACGGACGGTTGAGAGCAGGTTTGAATATTTCAAATATCGGCTCAAAAATTTCGTATCAGGAAGGAGTAAATTATTTTATTCCTACAAATTTGCGTCTGGGCGCGTCTTTGGATTATCCAATGGACGAGTACAACAAAATTTCAATCAGCGCAGATGTGAATAAATTGCTCGTACCGTCTGTTCCACGCCCATATACAATAAAAAATGAAGATGGAACAACAACAATAGTCAATCCTTCGGAGAACGGCTCATTGGATAATTATTACAATACTTCGTCTATCGCAGGAATTTTCAAATCGTTTTCTGATGAGCCTGCGGGTTTTAAAGGCGAATTGCGTGAAATTATGTGGAGTGCAGGTGTAGAATATGCTTACAACAATCAATTTTTTGTGCGTGCAGGATATTTCAACGAAAATAAATTGAAAGGTAATCGTAAATTTTTCACCGCAGGCTTGGGTTTTAAACTCAACGTATTTGCACTTGATGCGGGCTATGTAATTTCTGTTGCGCAGCAAAATCCACTCGACCAAACTTTGCGAATTTCGCTCTCATTTGATTTGAATGGAATTAAAAATTTATCGAATTAATTCGCCTCACCTACAATTTCTCTCCTTTGGAGAGGTAGAGGAGGCTGAATCTTAATAGTAAAAAAATGCTAAATATACGAATCGGTTTTGGTTACGATGTTCATCGGTTTGAATATGGACGGGAATTGTGGTTGGGCGGTGTAAAAATCGCCCACCGCTTTGGTTTATTGGGACATTCCGATGCAGATGTACTTATCCACGCGCTTTGCGATGCGCTTTTAGGCGCGGCAAATTTGCGCGACATCGGCTTTCATTTCCCCGATACTTCGGCGGAATTTAAAGGAATTGACAGTAAAATTCTTTTGAAAAAAACTTTTTTATTGATAAAAGAAAAAGGCTACGAGTTTGGCAATACCGACTGTACCATAGTTGCCGAGCAGCCCAAACTCAATCCGTATATACCTGAAATGCAAAAAATTCTTGCGGAAATAATTGAAACTGATACCGACAATATTTCAATCAAAGCGACTACTAACGAAAAAATGGGCTTTGCAGGGCGCGAAGAAGGTATTGCTGCCTATGCAACTGTGCTGATTTACAAGCCGCCGCTTACGGAAATTACCTGACCTGTGATATAATCGGCTTTGTCGGAAGCAAGAAAACCAACAAGTTCCGCAACTTCTTCCGGCTGCCCGAAACGTTGGGCAGGAACAAGTTTTTTCAATTCATCAACGGGCAAATCGCCTGTCATATCCGTATGAATAAATCCGGGAGCAACAGCATTAACCGTAACGCGCTTTTTCGCCGTTTCGAGCGCTAACGCCTTTGTAAGCCCAATTAAACCCGCTTTTGCTGCCGAATAATTGGTTTGCCCTGCCATTCCGTTGATGCCAGAAATGGAAACAATATTGATAATCCGCCCGAATTTTTTATTAAGCATAAATTTTACAAGGTTGCGCGTGATGTAAAACGCGCCGTCTAAATTTGTGGAAATCACATCTTCCCATTCGTTATCCGTCAACCAAAACATCAAATTATCGCGGCGAATGCCTGCATTATTTACCAAAATTTCAATATAACTGTCCGCATTTTGCTCCTGCCATTGCATTAGCGCAGCATTAATTTCATCAGGTTTTGCCACATCAAAAGGCATCAACGCACCGCTACCGCCATTGTTTTCAATCATTTCGAGCGTGCGCTGCGCCTCGCCAATATTTGATTTATAGTTAATCAAAACAAAATAATTCATTTGGGCTAATTTCAAACAAATTGACCTGCCGATACCTCGCGAGCCGCCTGTTACCAAAGCGTATTTTTTCATAAAAATATTATTTTTGTGATATTTGAATTTGACTGTTAAATTTCAATTTTTCGCAAAAATACAAAATATTATTCTACTTTTGAACATTTTCTCAAGGAGATTTATAAAAATTTTGTTTTTACATCATTGCAAACGCAGTAAAGTAATTCATAATGTTCATTTTCAATTTTATCAAAAAATTTACTTACTTTTGCAAAAATATCAAAAAATGGCAAAAAGACCTCTTATAGTTGGAATTACCGGTGGAATTGGCAGTGGAAAATCAACAGTTGCGCGTTATTTGCGTCATCAGGGTTACAAAGTTTACGATTCGGACATTGAGGCGAAAAAAATCCAGAACTCTAACGCCGATGTTCGCGCTGCGACAATTCAATTATTTGGAAATCAAGCATATACAGAAAATGAAATGAATCGCGCTTTTATTGCAAAATGCGTTTTTGAAGACAAAAATTTGCTGCAAAAACTTAATGAAATAGTTCACCCTGCTGTAAAAGACGATTTTTCAAAATGGATAAAAGAAAATTCAAACGAAAAAATTGTTTTTTTAGAATCGGCAATTTTATATGAAAGCGGCTTTAATTCATTAGTTGATAAGGTTTTATTAATTTCAGCAAGTAAAGAAACACGAATTCGCCGAGTTATCAGGCGCGATAGCGCAACACGTGAACAGGTTGTAAAACGCATTGAAAATCAGACAGATACAGAAGAATTAAAACAACGTGCCGACATCGTTCTTTATACGGACGATGATATTGCGATGAATGTTAAAATTTTTATTTTACTGAAAAAATTAAACAATGAATGTTTCCAAAACTCGTGAAAGTTGCGCAGGAATTAACTGTACAACCTTTGTTGAAGCAGGCAGCAGCACAGCCTCGCCTTTTAGAACCGAAATGGAAAAATCAGATGTTTTTAATTCAAACCGTCCTTCTGTGCAAAGCAGCACAGCAAAATTCTCAATCTCTTCATAATCAAGGAATTGAGTATTTGAAAATTCCATAAAACTTGTATTGAAATAATTACAATTTACAAGTGAAACAAATTCATTTCTTTTATTTTGATATTCTATTTTGAAATTTTGTGCGTTTTTATAATTAATCACATCAATTGCCTGCTCTTTGTGCAGTTCGCGCTCGCGTCCGTTAGCATCTTTGCGCTGATAATCATAAACGCGGTAAGTAATATCGCTACTTTGCTGAATTTCAGCAAGTAATATGCCTTTTCCTATTGCATGAATTGTTCCCGCAGGAATAAAAAACACATCACCAGCGCAAACTTTTACGTGCTGTAAAAGAGTTTCGAGCGTTCCGTTGGCAAGAGCAGCAGAATATTTTTCAGGTTTAATTTCATTGGCAAAACCAAGAATAAGTTCGCTATCTTCTTCTGCATCAATAATATACCACATTTCCGTTTTACCAAACGATGCGTGCCGATTCCAAGCAGTCAGGTCATCGGGATGAACTTGAATTGAGAGTTTGTCGCCTGCATCTATGAGTTTGAAAAGCAGCGGAAAATTTCGTCCGAATTTTTCGTAAATTGACTTTCCTAAAAGCGTATCTCGGTAAGTATCAATAAGTTGTCTGATATTTTTACCGCGTAAATTTCCGTTCAAAACAACCGATTCTTCGCCTGCGTAGCCCGACAAAACCCAACTTTCGCCAATATTTTCGGCATTTTTAAGGTTGTAAATTTCGCTTAGTTTTTCCCCGCCCCAAATTTTTTCTTTCAAAATTGGATAAAATTTAAGAGGATATAAAGATTCTTGCATAACTTATTCAAACTTTTGGCTGCAAATGTACATGAAATTTTTGAATTACATACAGACGAATAAAATTCAACTCAAAAATTTTATAGGGAAAACGCGAAAAAAAATTAAGAGTCGGTTTAAATTATTAAATTCCGAAATTAATTTTAGTTCGTTTTATTGACAATTGAAAAATAAATATTAATTTTGCCGCATTAATATTATTTATAGAAAAATTTTTATAACTAATTAAAAATGACGCAAAAAAGAAATTCACTTTTAAAAATAATATTACTTTTTTCGTTTTTTAGTTTCGTTTTGCAATTAAACGGGCAAGAAACAAAAAAAATTGTAATTCTTCATACTAATGACACTCACAGTCAGGTTATCCAAACCGAATCCAATGCCAAAGAGCCGAATTTGGGCGGTTATGCACGGCGAATGGGCGTAATTGATTCTATCCGCAAAGCGGAACAAAATGTTTTATTGCTCGATGCGGGCGATTTTTTTCAGGGAACTCCGTATTTTAATTTTTTTGGCGGACGGGTAGAAATTGACGCAATGAATCGAATGAAATATGACGCTGCAACGCTCGGAAACCACGAATTTGACAACGGATTGGATTCTTTGGCAATGCTTTTGCAAACAGCGGCTTTTCCTATTGTTGATGCAAATTATGATGTGAGCGCAACTATTTTGAAAGATTTGGTTAAACCGTATATCATTTTGGAGCGTTTTGGGCTGCGAATCGGCATTTTTGGTTTGTCGCCCGACCCAAACAGTTTGATTGCTGAAAAAAATTATAAGGGAATAATTTTTAAAGACCCGATAAAAACTGCTGTGGAAACTTCTAACTTGCTGAAAACCAAAGAAAAATGTGATTTAATAATTTGCCTTTCGCATATCGGTTCGGTGGATACAGCGCAATATTTTTTTAATGATTTTAACATTGCCCGCGCTTCAAAAAATATTGACGTGATTATCGGCGGACATTCGCATACAATGATTGCAGATAATACAACGGTGTTGAACAAGCGTAAAAAGCCTGTTGTATTATCGCAAATGGGCAAAAGCGGACTTTATTTGGGTAAAATTGAAATAGAACTTGTAAAATAATTATGATGATTCGTTTGTTTGATTATTTGTTTTTTGAAAATAAATAATCGAATAATCGGCAAAAACAAAAAAAAATATGCTTTTTGAAAAATTTTTACGGAAATTTTATAAACGTTTTTGGGAAAACCGAATGTTTGACAAAAATGTTATATTATTTATTGACAGCATTATAACAATTATTGCAGCGACAGCGGGTTGTTTGCTTACCCTGCAAATTTATAAAAACATCAGCACTATTACGCACTATCCTACTTTTTGGAAATTTTGCTTGATAACTTTTGTTTTCAACTTTGTATTTTTCCTTTTGTTCAAAACTTATAAAGGTATTATTCGCTATTCGACCATTCGCGAGTTTGGTCGCGTGCTTACAGCACTTGTTTTGGCGTATGTTTGCGTTTTTGTGTCGCTGTTTTTGTGGGTTGAGCCATCGGGGACGCTGTCGATGGTTTATTCATGTTTGACTTTACTTTGCTCATTAACAGGGCTTTATGGTTTCAGAATTATTTCTGTTTATCTGTTTCAACGACTTACAAAACATTATGGTGAGAATCCGACAATTCCTGTGCTGATTTGGGGGTTGAATGAGGAAAATATTGCTTTGGCGCAACTTCTGAACGCAGGACACAACAAATATTCTGTTATAGGATTTTTGACCTGCGAATTGAAACCAAAATTGAAAAATATTGCAGATTTACCTGTTTTTGAAATTAATAATCCACAGGAAATCAAAACATTAGCATTTGATAACTTATTATTTACAAATGAAAATGAACTTAAAAAAGCCTCTGATTATGTAGAAAAACTTTTGAGTTTGGAACGCCGCGTTTATATTGCGCAGGAATTGAATATCAACAATGTTTCTCAACTTGCAGGAATTGGGCATAATATTCGTTCTGTTCAGATTGAAAATTTGCTCGGACGACCTGAAATTCAGATAAATATGAATTCTATTGGCGAACAGATTCATAAAAAAACAATTCTTGTAACAGGTGCAGCGGGGTCAATTGGAAGAGAACTTGTTAATCAGATTGCACGTTTCGCACCACGTTTTGTTATTTGCCTTGACATTGCCGAAACGCCGCTCAACGACCTTGATATTGAGTTGAGAAAAAAATTCCCTGCGTTAAATTTTGAAGTTATAATTGGAAATATTTACGACAGTAAAAAAATGGAATTTATTTTTCAATTATTTCACCCGAAAATTATTTATCATTGCGCTGCATACAAACACGTTCCGTTAATGGAGCGTTTCCCAAACGAAGCAACAACTACCAATATTTTCGGCACAAAATTATTGGTCGATTTGGCGATAAAATACAGTGTGGAAATGTTTGTAATGATTTCTACCGACAAGGCTGTCAATCCAACAAGTATTATGGGCGCAACCAAACGCATTGCCGAAATTTACGTTCAAAGCGCCGCCTGCGACTCTGCAAAAAATATTTCAAACACAAAATTTATTACCACACGCTTTGGAAATGTTCTTGGCAGCAACGGCTCGGTAATTCCGCTTTTCAAACGGCAAATTGAATACGGCGGTCCTGTAACAGTTACTCACCCTGAAATTACACGCTTTTTTATGACAATTCCCGAAGCATGCCGTCTTGTTTTGGAAGCCTCTGTGATTGGAAAATCAGGTTATATTTACGTTTTCGATATGGGCGAGCCTATAAAAATCGCCGATTTGGCGAAAAAAATGATTGAACTTTCGGGTTTTGTTCCCGAAAAAGATATTAAAATTGAATTTACAGGACTACGTCCGGGCGAAAAACTGTACGAAGAACTGCTAAATGACTCGGAAATTACTGAAGAAACGCCGCACAAAAAAATTAAAATGGCAAAAGTTAGGCAGTATTGTTTTGCTGATATTTTATCACAAATTGATGAAATAATTGAACTTGCAAAAAATAATGCTGACAGGCAACTTGTTCAAACAATGAAAAATCTTGTACCCGAATTTATTAGCAAAAATTCGGATTTTGAATTATTGGATAAAGATAATTAATGCAGGATAAGAAATTATATAAAATAGGTATTGATGTTGGCTCTACTACGCTGAAAATCATTGTATTAGACAAAGAAAACAAAGCCGTTTTCCGTTCATACAAACGGCATAAAGCCGATATTAGTGGGGTTTTTGCTTTCGAACTTGATGAGATTAATCGTCTTTTACCCGATTCTCAATTTACACTTATGATAACAGGCTCGGCAGGAATGGGTATTGCTGAACGCCTGCGAATTCCTTTTACACAAGAAGTTGTGGCATCTATTGAGGTTATAAAAAATATTTATCCTGCCGCTCATACCTTGGTTGATTTGGGCGGCGAAGATGCGAAAATTGTATTTTTTGAAGATGAAAAGCAGCCGGATATTCGTATGAATGGTTCGTGCGCAGGCGGAACAGGCGCATTTATCGACCAAATGGCTGATTTGATGCATATAACAATCAGTGATTTGAACGAACAGGCATTGAAATATGTAAAAATTTATCCTGTTGCCTCGCGTTGCGGAGTTTTTGCCAAAACTGACGTGCAAAACCTGATTTCCCGCAATATTCCTTTGCCAGATATTGCAATGTCAATTTTACAAACTGTTGCTTTGCAAGCAGTTACAACTCTTATGCGCGGTCATCAGGCAAAGCCGCAAGTGCTTTGCATCGGCGGACCTTTAACCTTTATTCCTGCTTTGCGCAAAGCCTTTGGTTATGTACTGCAAATACCTGAAAATGAACTAATTCTACCTGAAAACAGCGAATATTTTCCTGCGTGGGGCTGTGCACTTTTGGCAGATAAAGCAATTTATTGAAAGAGAAATTTTACAAAAAAATCATAGAGAGAAGGAAATTTCTAAAAATCCTGTTAAGTCATTGCAAACTGCGAGGAACAAAACAAGAAGCAATCCAGAGTATTGATTTTCAATGGATTGCTTCACTACGTTCGCAATGACATCTTTAGAAGTTCCCAATATATTCTTTGCTACCTTTGCGAAAAATCTTTGCGCCTTTGCAGTAAAAAACTTTTTGAGACAATCTCTTAACAACTATCTATTTATGAAAACATCCAAATTGCTAACCCAATATTGGTTTATATTTTGGAACTAAGGCTTTCATCACTAACCAGCCAATCAGATAGGCAACAGCGCAAATGCAAAAAATAATAAAATATCCTGCTGCAATGCCTTTAAATCCCAAAAACGACATATTTGTTTGTTCTGCAAAATCGAACAGTTTCCCCGAGCCTTTGTTAATTATCATTCCGCTAACTCCGCCAGCCATACCGCCTATGCCTGTAACGGTAGCAATCGCCGATTTTGGAAACATATCACTCACGGTGGAAAAAATATTTGCCGACCACGATTGATGCGCCGCGCCTGCAATGCCGATAACCACAATTGGAATCCAGTAAGAAATATG
>WRGS01000226.1 GCA_009787075.1 Paludibacter sp. | reverse complement strand
GCTTTTTCGAGCAAGGGCAAACTTTGCTGCATCGTAAAAGTTGCCTTATCCATTTCGGCTTTATATTTGGCATTATCTCTGATTTCGCCTGCATTTTCGGCAATTTGAATGCCCTGATAGAATATCAGCAAACCTTTTCCTGCATAAGCATCAGCATAATTGGGGTCAATTTCAAGCGCTTTATTGAAATTTTGTTCGGCTAAATCGAAATTGCCCAGTCTGTTCTCAAGATTTGCTTTTACAGAATAATACTGAACATTGTTCGGCTCGTTGGCAATCGCATCGTCAAGATATTTTATAGCCTCAGCATTCTGATTGCTGCCCGAGTATAAATTAATCAATTTCTGCAAAAACCATGGTTCTTTTGGGAAATGATTGACTCCATCTTTAAGAGCCTTAACAAGATTTACAGTATCTTTCATTGCATCATAAGCATCGCTAATGCAGGCATAGCTGTTAAGCGATTCATAATTATCGGCTATCGATTTTTTGTATATCGCTATCGCCTCATTGTACAATCCCGCACTTGAGGCTGCTGAGCCTGCATAATATTGCATAGCAAAAAAAGTACTGTCTTTGGAAAATTTCTGTTGCTGCATCATTGGCAATTGGGGTATTGAAAAATAAACCTGAGCAACATTGTAGGCATCCTGAAATTGTTTATCATCGTATAATGTTGCAAAATAATCGTAAAGTTGGCAATTAGTGTACTCGCCATTATAATACCCCTTAATGGCGTATGCCATATCTTTGCGATATTTGTTTTTCACTTTTCCCTTTTCATCAGGAATCTGTCCAAGTTCATCGGCTTTGATGTAATAATCAATAGACGACAGCATTGCTTTTCCTTTTGCATTTTTGTCGTACTCCAAATTCGATACCGCTCTTCCCCACAAGGCATTGTTTTCTTTCTCGCCAATAAAACCTGCAACGTACCACGTTTCAGCCAAATTGGCGGTTTCGGGGTTGTCAAGGGCAAGTTTGATAAGTTCGCGCGCGCCTGCATAATCGCCCGATTGTGCTTTACTCTTGGCTTTGGACACATTCGCCTGCTGCCCAAATGCACCTGCAACGCTCATTACAAGCGCCATAGATAAAATTATTTTCTTCATACAATTATATTTTATTTTTATTATTATTTAAAAATTATTTACTGTTTCCGTTTTTTTATTTTGCTAACAATTAATTTTGACTGCAAAAGTACAAAAAAATTAAATATGCAAATAAAAATTCTAATTTTTTTACAGCGCATATATCTTAATAAAAAAAAATTTAACAAAATTTTTGCTGCTTTGAGAAAAAAAAACAATAATTTTGTGCATGATTTTAAGAATAAATTTTGAAATTAATATATGAGCGACTTTATAGTTTCGGCACGCAAATACAGACCATCAACTCACATTTTGCAGGATTTGCAATCCTGCAAAATGTGAACATTAGCATTTGTAATGCGAAAGAATAAAATCGGATTAAAAATCCTGATATTCAAACCAGCCGTATTGCAAATGCGGCTGAACGAGAGAACAGTAATTGTGCAACAGGTAATATAAATTAATAAATACTGCGGGATAGAAAAAACCAAACAACATTTGTTGTTTTTACACAACGTATAATAAAAAAAGGAACATACTTCACAGCATGTTCTCTTAATCAAACTAAACTAAACTACATTAAACTTAAAATAATTACAAACAAACAATTTTTTCTAATTGCAATAATGTAATAAAAATCAGAATTCTTTAATAATTTAAAATTAAAAAATTAGATACACAAAAGTATGTTTAAAGAACAGGCACACAAAATTTTCTTTGTATTCCTGTTTTGTTTTTTTAAAGAATACACACAATATTGAAAAAATCTTACACAAACTTTTATTTATATAACAATTTATATATTAGATATTTACAACAAAAAAAATAGTGTAAGCAATGTACTGATTTAAGAAAATGTACAGTATATATTTTAAAATAAAAGAAAGACCATTCGCCCTTTCGCGCCTTTGCCCGTTAGGGCAATATATTAATAACCGTATGTGAAGCGAAGCGAAACTTACGGAAAACAGCGTAGCGGAACTTACGGAAAACAGCGCGAAAGTGAAATCTACCGAGCGAAAACCAATACATCATTAATTTTCAAATATTTACGTATTTCAACATTCCATATTTTAAAAACATGGAATGTTTGACGCAGAACTTACGGAAAACAGTGCGAAACAGAACTTACGGAAAAACGAAAACACCTCATCCTAACTCTATCCAAAGTAGAGGGAAAAGAAGCAAAACGCACAAAATACCTCTCCTCTCCTTTGGAGAGGGGCAGGGGGTGAGGCTTGCCTTTGCACGTTATTGTTGTTTTAAAAAAAAGTTGTATTTTTAATTTTAAATATATAAAATTATGGCAACACTCACATTAAATTATGATGCACGAAATACCATAGCAGTAAAAACTGTACAATATGTTCTGTCTTTGGGTCTGTTCAGTACGGAAACAAAGTTGCCGCGCACTACATCTTCTTTCCAAAAATCTATACAAGAAATGGAAGTAGGAAAAACACGCCGATTGAAAAATACTAAAAATCCATTAGCAGAAATTTTACAATAAACATCAGCTTATATATTCTATTGATTACACTAATGAATTTAGAAAGCAAGCCAAATTGATGCACAAACACGGGCGCGATATGGAATTGCTCAACACTGCAATCAAAATATTGATAGAAACAGGCACATTGCCATTTGATAAATATAAAACATATAAATTAAAAGGAGATTACCCCAATATGTGGGAAGCCCACTTGCAACTAGACTGGTTGCTTATATGGCATATAAACAAAAATGTACTAACAATAATTTTAACGCATACAGGTACTCATTCCGATTTATTTCGTTAATTCCTCCCCCCCATTATTTGAAAAAACCAAGTTCAACAGCACTTGCAGGATTGCAAAGCCTGCAAAACATACAAAATGAATAGATTTTAATCAGTCTATTATCAACAACGAAAAACAAATTCACAGTACCGCCACAGGCTTACGCCTGTGGCAGCACAGCGAAGCGAAACTTACGGAAATAATAAACACAGAAAGGACACTTGCCCTAAGGCAAGCATCCCTTCTTCAAACTAAACTAAACTAAACTTACATTAAACTAAAATAATTTAAAAATAAATTTTCCTCACCTTTTACCACGTAGCATCACGCGTATGATCGCGGTGTGCTGCTGCATACTCTAATGCAAATGCCATATAGTTACTGAAAATATGCGAGTTATAAACAAGACCATTTCCTGTAGGATAATTGCTACCATTACCTGCACCATAATTAGACTTCGGTCTTGGCATCCATGTGTTATTATAGGTAACAAACGGATATCCGGTAGTAGAGGTATTATTCCAACTAGATGATGCTAACCAGCCGCTATCTCCACAGAACAGGAATCCTTTACTCGGGTCGTAGAACATAAATGCTCTGTTAGCAGCAGCCAGCGCTAAAACGACTGCATTTGGCGCAGCAGCATTAAATATGGCATCCACTATAACGCTGACGCCTGTTGTCTGGTCGTTACCAACAGCAATTACATTTACAGAATCCTTTGTAAACGGTCCGTTCAGTATCGGGTTATTAGCATAAGCAGGTGTTCCCTGTTGTTGTACAATTCCATACCTGAGTCCAACTCCTGGACCTGAGGTAATTCCACTTGTATTGTATATTGCATTCATAACTCCGTTAGTAGAGGTTTGATTTTGACATGAATACATTAACGCGCCGCCCATATCAATAAAATCCTTAAATACCTGTGCAAAATAATTACTAGAATTCTGATCTCCGCCATTATATTGAACAAGAACTACATCTGCATCTCTGATAGCGTTTTTATAAGCAGTAATGCCTGCGGCAGTTAAAGGAAATAAAGTAGTACTTTGAACTAAATTAATTCCTCCCACAGGTACAATACCCTGATATCCAAAAATGTTCTGGTTAGTAAGCAGCCTGTTGCCTACGGAATTGGTTTCGTTTAATGAAAATGAAATACCACCAAGAGAAACAACTTTCATTGCACGGTATCCAAACCATAACGGCACTTCAAGATGACCTGTCATTACGCCAGAGCCAGGGTTGTCGCTTGCTCTGTAATAATCAATAATATCGCTGCTTCTGCCGATTTCTATTGTAGCAGGCAACTGGTTGCCGTCTTTGGTATTCCAAACATATTGAGCAGGATTGGTAGTTACATTTCCGCCTGCATCTACAAAGTTACCGTTATTATCTTTTTTGAACGGAGTAAGGGTAATAGTTGCCGTAGCCGATAATTGCCCTGAAGCCAGCGGCGGCAATTCCCCTTTTGCAGTATATGCAATGGTATCTGCTCCATGCCCAAATGTAACAATGAAATTATACGATCCAGCCACAGAATATTGCGCTTCCAAATTAATACCTGTAACAGGCGTATTGCCCGCATAGTCAACTGTATAAACGCCCTGCGTTGCTGCATTCAGACGCGCCTGAACTTGATTTCCAAGTGTAGTGCTGTAATGATAACGCATTCCGTTGCTGTATGCACTTGAGCCTGATGTTGGTGCTTGCGGAGCAAGTCGAAGGTCTGCAAAACGTGCAACAGAAGCCATAACCTTTACGCTGGGTTTGCAAAATTCGTCTTCCTGAAAATAACCGCTTTCGGGCTGCCAATCATCTGAATTGCCTACTATTCCGTCAGGTCCGTTAATGTCGCCCGCAGAGAATATAATCGGCAAATCCGTATTATAAACCGAAGTACGCGGCAACCGCATAGGATTGGAATTATCAAGCGCTCCAACAGGATAAAGCGTCAGAGTGTTGGTGCTTGATGTCAGCGTAACAGGGTTTATCACGTATGCTGATCCTTGTAAGGTGCAAGTAGCAAACCGTGCACCTGCAACATCGGCATAAACAACGTATTGACCCGGCGCTATTACCACGATAGGTATTTTAATATAAGCATCGCTTACAAAATATGTACCGTCCGACAATATATCAGTGCTTGACATCGCTGTTGAAGACGACATATGAACAATCATATTGGAATCAAAACAATTGACGCGGTCAAGTTTGAAGCCTCCTTTTGTAAGTAAAATATTAAAATCGCGGTTGCTTGCCGTTTTGCTTGTGGTTGTACTCATAAGAAATCTGTCCACTCCTGTTCCATAAACCAATGCCTGTCCTGCAGCCACAGGTACAAGTACAGTAATAGTTTGCGGGAAAGGAGCATCAGGGTTGAAACCTTGTGCACCTGAAATCTCACCTGTGGCGGCAAAAGTATAACCATTGACTTCGGAAGTTGTCAGCCCCCAAGTTCCCGGATTGTACACAAGCAATTTTACAGCCACTTTGTATGTCCCGTCTGCAAGCGGAGTGAGAATGTTCCAGTTTGGATTCAACTGTTCAACATCAAGAATAATATAGTCGGGGTCGCGAGGCATTACCGTAACAGGAATATCGCAACTCTGAACTACGCCGTTAATTGAAATATTTACAATATGATTACCCGATGTTGTCGGCATACCTGCGCCCGGAACATTTACAACAAAATTGCCAGCATTGGGAAATGTTCCGTTTGTTGTAAAATAATACGTTTCTTCATTATTGGCAGCATTTTTTACCACTGAAGTAATTGTATATGTTCCCGCACTGTTAACATGAACAGGAATTTGCAGATAATTGCTTATAGTCAGCGTTGCTTTTTCCAGATAAGTACCTGCCGCTTTTGCCTGATAGCAGTTTTGCAGTTCGGCATCGGCAGGCGGCGGAGTTCCGCAAAGCGACCACCATTGGTCTTTGGGCAAATTATAGTATCTAAAACAAGAACTTGACTCTTCGTAAAACAATAATCCATCGTTGTTTATTGCTACTGAATTACTGGGACCAATAACCACTTCGTCTTGCAAAGTGATTTTGTTTTGAACCGAATGGGGAAGTTGAACTCCCTGCATATCTGCATCGTGCGTCTGTATTTCAATGACAGTGTTTGGGCGCGGATTTGGCAATTGTATTCCAACCTGCGCATTAACCGAAAACACTGTCAGTAGTATTGTAATGCCTATTATTATTTTTTTCATTATATTTTATTTTAAAAAAATTATAAATTATAAATACTAAAAAAGCATTACGGAATCATATAACTAACATTACAATGCGCTGCTGCCCAGTCGATAGCCCAAGCCATAGAATTACCCCACAAAAAACTGTTATAAACTGTATTTTCGCCGCTGTATGCTTTTGTTTTTGGCGTATTATCAGAATTTAACTGCAAAGGATAAATAGTTCGGTCAGCAGTAGATGCCGTAGGATGACCTGCCAACCAGCCCGAATCACAGATATAAAGGAATCCTTTACTTGGGTGGCGGAATGCCCAAACATTTCCATTTGCCTGAACTTTTGCAAGTGTTATCAGCGGAGATGGAACACTGCTTGATTGAACAGGCATTGCATTGGCAACGTCGTTGCCTATTGCTTTACCACGCAAGTCAACAAATGGACCTGTTATAACAGGGTCGCTTATATTTTCTACAATATTAATATAAGTAGTACCGCCTGTTAATGCAAATGTAATATTAGAACCGCTAATTCTGGACACAAGGTCTTGAGCATACGCAGGATTAAGTTCTGATGAGAAAATCAAAGCACCGCCTTTGTTATTTACAAAATCTGCAAGTACTTGACGGTCGGCAGCAGTATTGGGCTGAAAGTTGTAAGCAACTACAATAATATCAATTTTATTGTTATTGATGCTATTTCTAAGGGCTGCAGTACTTGGAGCACCACCGCCATCGAACATTTTAATTGCCTGTACGCCTACTGTTCCTGTTGGTCCGAAGTTTTTAGTGTCCCGAATCATCTTTCCTGCATTATAGGTTGTGCTGTAACCGCTGTACGGAGCACCGCCAAGACACAAAACATTTACCGAACGCTGTACAAAATACACAATTTTAGAGTTGGTTACTGCCGCACCCGGAGTACCGCCAGTTATTTTTGTGTAAGAAAGCGAAACAGAATGCTGTCCTGAGGCAAGAGGACGGTTAGATGTCGGGTTTACCGGTTGCAGTGTAACTGTTGAATTTCCTGCAGGAACGCTTCCCTGTCCTGCCCAAGTAACGCCATTTACGGTTGTTGTAAGGTTATACTCGCCTGCTACATCTACCTGAACGGCAAGAACCATATCGCAAGGAACATCAACTCCTCCTGTATAAGGATTGAGGATATATTGATTTTGATTGGTAAATGTGCTTATGCTAATGTTGCTGAAAGAAGCTGTCGCAGGTTGAACTGTAACGGTTTTTGGCGATGCACATTTTTCGTATCCGCCTTTTGAACTCGACAAAGCAACTTGATGGTCGCCCGCCTGATTTGGTTTTTGTCCGAGTGTAACAGGATAAAGAGTAACAATTTGCGCTCCATTAGCCAAGGTGATTTCACCCGGTGCGCCCGGTGCGCCTGTTGAGAACGAAAGTCCTGCAAAATTGGCTGTAATCTGAGTTGTACCGCCTGTTGATGCATTAACAGGCATTGTCAGTGTTGAATTATCAGGAATTGCAACGCCCTGTTTCAATGTACCGAAATTATTCAAGTTAATATTTTGGCAATCAATAGTAAATGTAATCTGCGCCAATGTAATTGTCAGCGGGAAAATTGTACGGCAATTATTTGGTCCAACCGAACTTACTTGAAAAGTGTTTGTTTCTGGCGTGTTGGCTGTTGCCTTTTGACCTGACACAACAGGCATATTAACTATAACTGTTTGTGGAAAACTTCCGCTTGGATTATAACCTGAGGCTTGCGATAATTGTCCCGAGCCAGAAAAACTGTAACCGTTTTGTTCAACGGTCGATAGGGTGTATGCGCCCGGTTTATTCACCTGCAATGTAACTTCGGCATAGAAGTTCATGCTACCGCTCGAAGGATTAAATACCTGATTGATAGGCCACGGCGTAGAAGGCATTTGCTTTACTCCGATAATACAAAAATCAGGCGTACTTTCCTGAATATTAATCTCTGTACCGCAATTTTGCTCCATTCCGTTAAAAGTGTAATTGATGTGGTTTAATCCCGCAGCAACAGGCATTCCTGCACCGATAAGATTTACAACATAATTTCCCACTTGCGGAAATGTTCCATTAGACGAAAAATAATATCCGTTGCCATTGCTTTCGGTAGCAACGGCGGTAATGGTATAAGTTCCGGGCGAAGTTACATTGATTTTTACCTGCAAATAATTGTTAATATTAAAAACCGTGCCTTCAATATATACGCCGACAGCAGTAATACTAGAGCAATCTACGGTTCCAATTGCAGGCGGAGGCGTTCCGCAAAGCGAATACCAAGTATCTGTACTCGTTTTGTAATAGTTGAAACAGCCTTGCTCCTGATTGTAAAGCACCAGTCCATTGGCATCGAACGGAACCTGTGATACGCCATCGGTATCAAGATGAGTACCGCTCAAAACCACGTCGCCAAGCGATACGTTTGATGGTACTTGAGGAATAATAACGCCCTTATCCTGATTAGGGGCGACAACATGCAAAGCCGCATTTGGGCTTGGATTTTCGGTATTGATACCTACTTGTGCGTTTGTCTTTAGAGCCGCACTGCTCATTGTCAGGGCAATTAAGCCCATTAAAATTAATTTTTTATTTGTCATTTTATTTATTTTTTAAAAAAATTGTTTTTTTTATCATTATTATTTTATTAATTTTATTATTAACATTTTGAGTTTTGGATAAGAAATTTCATAATTTATTGATATTCAATTTGTAAATTCGCCACAAGCGATTTGTATGTCCTAACGGACAAAAACTTATTGTTTTGAATTTGTATTTGATATGCCACAAAAGGCTATTAGGAATATTTTGCCCTATAGCAGATGCTGACAGTTGCAAATTATTCTATTTATATCAAGCAGGATCGCGAAATGCACACCACTGCAAGTGAAATGAAACAATCCAAAACATTACATTTAAATGATTTATTCAGATTGCTTCGTTGCCTAAAGCAATGATGCGGTTTTCAACATTTTTCAACAAGGAGGAGGTAGATTGCCGTGAGCGCAGGCAAAACTGTCGTTTCCCTGCAAAACAAAATTATTGTTGGAAAAATACTTTGATGTATAATCAAATATTGGAGTAAAAAATATTTGCGTAAATTTTTGAGAGAATAATTTATAAGTGAAATTGCTTTGCACAGGCAACACTGCATTGCCTGCCATACAGCTGTTCATAAATGCGGCATTGCCAAAAGGCGGAAGCGGAGAAAAAACAGTTTTTTTATGCGTTTTTTGTTTTCTAACGTTGTTTTTTTCGAGCGTTGTTTGCTCGAAACCAGAATTTTGAGCAACTGTTTTGTATTGTGTTTTTATATCTGTATCATCTGTTTGCTTTTTGTTTTTATATATAAAAGAAATATTTCCTTTAATTGCATTAACATTGGCAATTATTGCATTATCGTCTACAAATATAGTTATTTCGCCTTTATATGCGTTTGCTGCCTGCATTTGTGCCTGTGCATCAAACGCCGCAAATTGCAATACACTTACACCGAAGAATATAACAATCAATTTCTTTTGAATATTTTTGAACAAAAAACGCATACTTTATTTTATAACTTAATAAAATAAAAAAATTTGATGACGCAAAAGTATATATATGAAAAAAGCACACAAAATTTTCTTTGTATGCTTGTATTGTTTCTAAAAAATGTACGCAATAATGGAAAATATGCTCTAAAAAACTTTTATTCACATAACAATTTATATATAAAGTATTTATAATAAAAAAATCAGTAAATGCAATGTACTAATTCAAGAAAATGTACAGTACAATCTTTTTAGTTAAAGATTTGTTTGAATTTTTAAAAATTATTTATTGTATTGTTTGTTGTTGCTATATATTTCTTTCGTCCCTGCATTTGCAATGACAAAATTATGCAACATTCTTATATATATATACTACAACGTCATTGCGAAGAGTGAAAGACGAAGCAATCTAAAAAATAACAAAAAATATACAAAACTAACAATACCATATAAGGTGTTGTTGATTTAAAAATCAGAATTTTATTTGAATAAATTTATTGGTTGTAAAGGGGGCTGCCTCCAAAGCACAAAAAAAAACTTAACCGCAAGGGTCGTAATGGGTTTACGCAAAGAACGCCAAGTGTTGAATTTAAAGAATATATTCTTTGCGACCTTTGCGAAAAATCTTTGCGTCTTTGCTTTAAAAAAACTTTTAAGGCAGCCTCATTTCTTATCCAAAATTCATGTTATTACAAATATTGTTTTCCATACAAAAACTTAAACAGTTTCTAATGTTTTTTAATCGGATTTATGAATGAAATTTTACATAAATTTCATTTTTTTTAAATATTTGAGATGAAAGTTATTTTATTTAAAAAAAAAATCTTACTTTTGCCGAATATTTTAATTTTTGAATGTCGAACCTCAATTTGTTGTAAAAAAAATTTTTTTACAAACAAATTCTTAAAAAATGAATTGGGAAAAATGGAAACACCTGAATTGAAAAAAGCAGAAAGCAATGCAGAAGAAAAGCAAAATGCAGCCGAAATTGCGGCTAAACCTTCTGAAATTGAACAAATTGCAAAACCTGTAGAATATCCTCAAATACATCAGAGCGAGCAAATGCCTGCGCCTGAAATATCGCCTGCTGAAATACAAAAAGATGATGCAGACGAGTTGTTGCTGCCTTCCCAAGACATTGAAACAGAAGAAGATGACAAAACAGAATTTGATGAAAACGCAACTTCTCAAAGTGATTTGCACACTTCCGATTTGACAAAAGAAGAGTTGGTTGAAAAATTGCAGAATCATATAAATCAAGGAATTGATATTGCCAAAGCAGAACTTGACAGCATAAAACACAGTTTTTATCAGCGAATAAACACTGAAAATAAAGTTTTGCGCGAAAAATTTATTGACGCAGGCGGCGCACCGGAAGATTTTAAGCCGCAAAAAGACGAGTTAGATGATACTTTTAAAAATCTTTTAGCCGAAATTAAGCAAAAACGCATAGAACGCGCCGTACAGGCAGAAAAACAGAAAGAACAAAATCTGCTTGAAAAACAGCACATTATCGAACAAATGAGAATGCTCGTTGAGAAAAACGATGATGTTGATAAGGCGGTGAAGGAATTTCGCGAATTGCAACAAAAATGGAAAACCATTGGCGCAGTACCTATAACGCAGGTTAATGCGCTGTGGCGTGAATATTCGCAATGTCAGGAGGCATTTTGGGATTTGGTTAAAATCAATAATGAACTGCGCGAATACGATTTTCGTAAAAATCTTGAGGCAAAAAATGCTTTAATTGATGCTGCCGAAAAATTGGCTGGTGAAAAAGAAATTGTTTCTTCGTTCAAAAAATTGCAAAAACTGCACGACGAATGGCGCGAGATTGGTCCTGTGGCGCGTGATATGCGCAATGAAATTTGGGAACGTTTCAAAGCAGCATCAGCGATAGTTAACAAACGCCACGTCGAATATTTTGAAAAACTGCGTAAAAACGAAGAGGAAAATACAGCCGCAAAACAGGAATTGATTGAAAAAATTACAAATTTTGATACATCAAATCTCAAAACTTTCAAACAATGGGAAGACGCATCAAATCAGATACTTGAACTGCAAAAGCAATGGCGTGCAAGCGGTTTTGCTCCGCGAAAACTCAATCAGAAACTTTTTGAAAAATACCGCAAAGCAAGCGACGCATTTTTCAACGCAAAATCGGCATTTTTCAAAACAGTTCGCAGCGAATTTTCTGCAAATATTGAGAAAAAAGTTTCGCTTTGCAAGCGAGCCGAAGAATTGAAAGACAGCACCAATTGGCACGAGGCAACAGCCCGCTTTGTTGAACTTCAAAAAGAATGGAAAACCGTAGGCTCTGTTCCGCGCAAACTTTCGGATACGCTATGGAACAGATTTTCAGCCGCTTGCGATTATTTCTTTGAACAGAAAAAAGCCGTAGTTCCCTCCCAATATTCCGAAGAAAAAGAAAATTTAATAAAAAAGCGGGATATTGTTGAGCGCATCAAATCGTTGGACATCGCCAACCAAACCGCCGCACTCAAAACTCTCAAAGAATTGATTGTTGAGTGGAATTCTGTCGGTTTTGTACCTTTTAAAGAAAAGGAAAATCTGCACCACGAGTACCGCGCGGCGATTACCACACAGTTCGACGCGCTTAACGTTGACGATAACGCACGCCGTTTGGACAGTTTTCGTAGCAATATTGCCACTATGGCAGCCAGAGGAAATGATATGCACAGCGAACACAAAAAACTTATGCGGGCATACGAGCGTATGAAGCAGGAATTGAATACTTATGAAAATAATTTGGGATTTTTTACCTCGTCTTCCAAAAAAGGCGGCGGATTGATTGAACAAATGAATAAAAAAATAGAGAATCTGCGTAACGAATGTAAATTGCTCGAAGAAAAAATTAAATTGCTCAATAAGGAAATAAGATAATAATCATATATATCATATTTTTAATTTGTTTGGTTATAAGAGTGCGCATTTTGAAATCTTTTTCAAAATGCGTTTTTTATGTAAAAATTTGTATCTTTGTACGTTTTTTTATCACAATAATTTTAAAATGAAAGAACACAATCAGTTAAATACTGCAAATGAGATATTTACGGCTTTCTTGACAAAAAAAAATCTACGCAAAACACCTGAACGTTTCGCAATTTTGAAACTCTTGCACGATACAGATGATTTTCTTTCGGTAGAAACTATTTTTGAAACGATGAAAAATGATTATCGTGTGAGCGTGGCTACGATTTACAACACGCTCGAATTGCTTTTGGCGTGTCATTTGATTGTGAAACATCAATTTTTACAAAATCAAACCTTTTACGAGCGCATTTCAAGCAACAATCTGTATTTTTACAAAGTTTGCACCGCTTGCGGAAAAATAAAAAAATTTACCGATAAAAATATCCGTATCGCCCTTTCATCGAAATCTGACAGCAAATTCACACCGCAACATCAATCATTATATATCTATGGGCTGTGCAGTGGTTGTGAAAATGAAAATTAGAAAAATAATTTTAATGGATAAAAATTGTAATAATTTAAAAAATAATAATCTGAAAGCACGTGAAAAATCTTCGTTACGCACTCATTCTCACGTATTTATGTTAAATGACGATGAGAACCGTTTTTTTATGCGTTTTTTGGAAAAATACAAAATCGAAAACAAGGCGCGTTTTATCCGCGAAACGCTGATGATAGCAATGCTGACAAAAACCGACGAAGACCATCCTACTCTTTTTTAGTTATAAATTATTGAAATTAAATGTTTTACCACACCTTATCAAACGGAATCAGAATAGTTTTTGAACAAATGCCCACTGCCGTTGCTTCCTGCGGAATGATTGTCGATTGTGGCTCGCGCGATGAAGCCGAAAACGAACACGGAATGGCGCATTTCATTGAACATCTGCTTTTTAAAGGTACGCAAAAGCGAAATTCTCACCAAATTATAAATCGAATTGAAAACGTTGGCGGCGACATCAACGCTTTTACAACAAAAGAAGAAACTGTTGTATATTGTTCTGTATTAAGCGAATACGCTGAGCGTGCGGTTGAATTGATTGGCGATATTATTCTGCACAGCGTTTTGGCAGAAAATGAAGTGGAAAAGGAACGCGCTGTAATTCTCGACGAAATCTGTTCGTACAAAGACAGCCCTTCGGAGTTGATTTTTGATGATTTTGAAGAACAGATTTTTGATAATACTTTGGGACACAATATTTTAGGAGCAGAAAAAATTTTACGAAAAATCAAACAAAAACAAATTTCAGATTTTTATCAAAAAAATTATTTGCCCGAAAAAATGGCGTTTTTTATTATCGGAAATTTCAATTTAAAAAAAATCGTTCATTGGGCAGAAAAATATTTTGTTTTAAATGATAATATTTTCATTCAAAATAACAATTTAAAACAAAAACCTCGAATAAAACCCGAAAATTATATTCCTTCCACAAAAATTTTTAAGAAAAGAACACATCAGGTTCATTGCATTTTGGGAAATTGCGCATACGATTATCATCACGATAACCGATTGGCTTTCAGTTTGTTGAATAATATTTTGGGCGGACCGAATATGAACAGTTTGCTCAATCTCGAATTGCGCGAAAAGCACGCGCTTGTTTATCAGGTTGATGCTAACTATCAGCCATTTACAGATACAGGCGTTTGGACTGTTTATTTCGGTTGCGATAAAAACAATGCCGAGCAATGCGAAAATCTTGTACGAAAACAACTTCAAAAACTTTGCGATAAACCATTGAACGCCAATGCTTTAAAAAAATACAAACTGCAACTTTTCGGACAGTTTGCAATATCCAATGATGTTAATGAAACACGCGCATTGAATATAGGCAAAACATTTCTGCGTTTTGGTTCTGTGCATACTTTTGCTCAACTGCGCACCGATATTGAAAAAATCACCTCACAGCAACTGCAATCAGTTGCAAATGAGGTATTTAATCAAAATGAAATGTCTGTTTTGCGCTATATTTAATGCAAATTTTACATAAAACTTTTAACAATTTCGGCAGGAATTTTTTTATCGCGAATTGAGATAAATATTTTTGTTCCAATTTTTATATAATCGCTTAAAACATAGCCCATTCCAATTCCCTGTTTTGTTTTGGGCAACATCATTCCGCTTGTTACTTCGCCAATTTTTTCGCAATTTTCGTTAAAAATTTCGTAACCATAGCGCGGAATTCCGCGTTCTGCCAGCACAAATTTTACCAAACGCCGCGTTGTGCCTTCATTTTTCTGTTTTTCGAGCAACGGACGGTCGATAAAATTCTTATTATCAACAAATTTTGTAATCCAGCCAAGTCCCGCTTCAATGGGCGAATGGCTGTCGTCAATGTCGTTTCCATAAAGGCAAAAACCTGCTTCAAGCCGCAAAGTATCGCGTGCACCAAGTCCGATAGGTTTCAAATCGAATTTTTCTCCTGCTGCAAAAAGCGCGTCCCAAATTTTTCTTGCATTTTCCGGAGAAAAATACAGTTCAAAACCGCCTGCACCTGTGTAGCCCGTATTTGAAATAATTACGTCGTCAACATCAGCAAACCTTCCGATTTTGAAATTGTAATATTCTATTTCATAGAGATTTACATCGGTTAAAGTTTGCAGAAGTTCAGTCGCTTTCGCACCCTGAACAGCAAGTTGAGCAATCGTGTCAGACGAATTTTTCAGTACAACGCCTTCGGTATTGTTTCTATTGCACCAATCCCAGTCTTTTGCAATATTTCCTGCATTTACAACGAGCATATATTTTTGATTGTCAAAACAATAACACAAAAAATCATCAACAATTCCGCCCTGTCCGTTTGGGAAACATGAATACTGAACTTTTCCTGCCGAAAGCGCAGCAACATTATTTGAAGTGATTTTTTGCAAAAATTCGATTGCGCGTTCGCCTTTAACCCAAAATTCGCCCATATGCGAAACGTCAAACACGCCAACGCCTCCGCGCACGGTCAAATGTTCGTTAATAATTCCTGTTGGGTACTCAATGGGCATATTGTAACCCGCAAATTCGTGCATTTTTGCGCCAAGCGCAATGTGAATGTCGGTAAAAGGTGTGGTTTTCATAAAATAAGAAATTTTTCAATTATTCCATATTGTGAAAAACGTTTTGCACGTCTTCGTCTTCTTCAATTTTATCAATAAGTTTTGTAACCGATGCTTTCTGTTCGTCAGTTAATTGCTTGTAATCGTTAGGAATATATTCAAATTCTGCACTAAAAATTTCAAATCCGTTTTCTTCCAAATGTTTTTGGATTGACGAATAATTAGCAAAATCGCCATACAGAATTATTGCATCTTCATCGTTTTCAAGTTCATCAACTCCGTAATCAATCAGTTCGAGTTCAAGGTCGTCAAGCGAAATATTGGCTTTTGGCGCAATGCGAAACACGCATTTGTGATCGAACATAAACGCCACCGAGCCGCTTGTACCGAGCGAGCCGCCGTGTTTGTTAAAATAACTGCGAATATTGGCAACGGTGCGCGTAGGGTTGTCGGTTGCGGTTTCAATTACAATTGCCACGCCGTTTGGCGCGTAACCCTCATAAACCATTTCCTTGTAATCGTTTTCTTCTTTTGAAGTCGCTTTTTTGATGGCGCGTTCCACGTTTTCTTTGGGCATATTTTCCTTTCTTGCCTGCTGAATCAGCACACGCAAACGCGGATTGGTATCCGCCTCAGGACCGCCTTCTTTGGCAGCAATGGTAATCTGCTTGCCAAGTTTTGTAAAAACACGAGCCATATTGCCCCAACGTTTCATTTTTGTAGCCTTGCGATATTCAAACGCTCTTCCCATAATTTGATTTTAGAAAAATTTTTATTATAATTATACTTTGCAAAAGTACTTCAAATTTTTCAATTATTGGCAAAAAACTTAAAAAAAGATTTGATAAACATTCTCAAAAGTCTTTTTACCGCAAAGGTGAAAGCGCGAAATAAGCCTCTCCCCCAGCCCCTCTCCTCAAAGAGAGGGGAGTAAAAGGCGCGAAAGCATGAATGTAAGGCTGAAAGCCTTGTGTACAATAGCGTATGGCAACGCCATACGAAAAAAATTGCCCGCAAAGGCAATATATCAATAACCGTATGTGAAGCGCAGCGGAACTTACGGAAACAGCGGGAAATTGATTTTCAATAGATTGTTTCGGATTATCTCCCTCTCAATGGCATTTTTAGAAGTTCTCTAAAACAAAAAAAGCGTTGATTTTTCAACGCTTTTTTATCAAATTACACATTCCTGTTTAAGCAATGTGCTGTCAGTTTGTTGTTTATTTTACAAGAACGGAAGCAGATTTGCCATTGTATCTAACAATGTAAACTCCGCTGTTTAAATTGCCGTTTTGTTGTGTAACATTAACGCCCATAATGTTGTAGATAACAAAATTATCTGCCGAACATAAAACCTTGCCCTTTTCTGTACCTATTCTTACATCGGCAAAGGCGTTGTTGTCAACACCAGCATTACAGTTTACTTCTGCACTTAAAGTTTCAGATGCTCGGATAAATTTAATAGTTACCGTAGCATTAGAGCAAGTTACATCTACAGACTCATTTCCCGTACCTGCAGGGAACTGATATGCACTGTAATTGTGATTGCCTACTACTTTGTAAGCATAAGTACCTTCAGCAATGCCCGTATATACCTTTGTCCATACGCCACCGGATTCGGTCATATCGCCTGCACTACTTGATACAGCCCAGGCTTCACCACAAAGTCCTGCATCTCCAACAACAGAATACATATTAATTGTCAACTGTCCAAAACCAATAGAAGAAGCCAAAGTAATCTGTGTACCGTCAAAGGTAATAGTAATATTTGCAGTTCCCGAAATTGTGAACTTTACATTACCTCCACCATTTTCTACACCGGGAACTACGCTGGACGGCGCAAGATTGGAATAACCCCAACTATTAGTCCATGTTCCATCTGTAACTTTAAATTCATAAACCCCTGCCGGCACATTGTTAAAGACTTTAGTTGCCGGACTGCCTGACATTGTACTGCCTGCAGGATTCCACGACAATCCATCACACCATGGATTGCCTGCGCTACCGTTTCCTGCTACATAATAGGTTTGAGCCATTATGTTCATAACGGCACAAGCCGCCACTGTTAAAAGTAAATATTTTTTCTTCATGTTAAAAAATTTAAATTATTTATTGAACGCAAAATTAAAAAAAACGTTTTTAGCATAAATTAAAAAATAAAATATTGCGATTATTTTTTAATGCAAACGATTGCAAAAAAAGTAAAAGCACGAAATAAGCCTCTCCCCCTGCCCCTCTCCTCAAGGAGAGGGGAGTAAAAAGTGCGAAAGCACGAAAGGTGAAAACACAAAGGCAGGAAAGGGTGAAAGCACGAAAGGTTTTTGCTTTGCCTGTCAGGGTAATATATCAATAACCGTATGTGAAGCGCAGCAGAATTTACGGAAAAACGCGCGAAAGGGCAAATTGTTATTTCTGCGCTTCTAAATGATTTTTTAGCGGATTTGCATACATTTCCAAAATCGTTTTATACAAAAAATCACTGTCTTTATTTTCAAGCTCAATTTTTTGAACTTGAAGTTGGATATATCTCTCAAAATCAAGTTTCTGCGTTAATGTATAATCACTTTCAAAACGTTTTTCACCCATTATTAAATCGTAAGCAATTTTATTTACAGTATAAATTTCGTAATTCGAAAATATATAGTTATCAATAAGTTGCGCAACGGCAGTAACCTGTTCGTTTTTGGTAAGATTTTGTTCAGCAATCTTGTCAAGTTTTGGGTTTATTTCTCCAGCGAGGCGATAAATCAACTTGCCTTTGTAGCCCATTACTCCCGTCATCATACTTTGCAAATCGTCTGTGGGCTGTTTTTGGAAATCAGCATTATCGCGCCGCTGCTGCAATTCTTTGGCTTTAAGAAAATCGCAAGGGTCATATTCATACGAAATTGCGAGCGGGCAAATATTCAATTGTTTTAAATTATTAATAAAATTATCTTCTCCGCTCATATTCAGCATTTTAAGTACGCTTCCCTGCGTGCGGTCATCAGAATTTTTTGCGCGTCCTTCGCGTTGAGCAAGCCAAACCGACTGCTTGCGCTGAGTGATATTTTGCCGAATATATTCCGAAAGATGTTGCGAATTTTTTAGCAACTCTTTGATATTCAAACCTCTATAAACAATAAAACTTTTGTTTATTCGTACCAAATCTTTAATCCAAGGAAAAATTAAAAGATTGTCGCCTATTGCGATTTCGGTTGTATCTTTCTGATTTTCAATTAATTTTATATTAAAAAAAGCCGCATCAAGCACAATATCGCGATGATTGGAAATAAAAAGATAATTTTTGTTCCAATCCAATTTTTCAATTCCTGTGAGTTGCACCCCGAGCGTTTTTGTTGCCTCCAGACCATTCAAAAACGGATAATCCCATTCTTTTTGAAATTGAGCGACAGTTTTTATCGCAGCAAAACGCTCTTTTAATACATTTTTTGGATAAAGAGGAAAAAGTGTGCTCAGCAAATTCATAAATTGCTTAATTTCAGAAAGTTGTATAACTACTTCCGAAATTTCGTCATCGCGAAAACTGCGTATATCATCAAAATTTTTGTTCATCTAAAAATTTTTATTTTAAAAATAATATCAAATACAAATAAATCATTGCAGCCGGCGCGGCAAAAAGTGCGCTGTCCAATCGGTCTAAAAAACCGCCGTGCCCAGGCATAATATTTCCAGAGTCTTTCACGCCGACTGTACGTTTGATTAAACTTTCGAATAAATCGCCCAAAGCGCCAAAAACCGCAACAACAAATGCAAAGCCAAGCCATTGAATTAAATTAATATTTTCAGCATAAATTTTTGAAAAAACAAAACCCGCAATCAACGCGCCGACCAAACCGCCGAAAAAACCTTCCCACGATTTATTGGGCGAAATACGTTCGCAGAGTTTGTGCTTGCCAACCAAACTGCCAATCAAATAGGCAAAAACATCATTTGTCCAAATCAGCACAAAAAGAGCGAGCAAAAAAACCGCATTAAATTCTTTAAAAATCTCAAACATAAACACAAATGGAACGGTAATATAAATTTGCCCTAAAAGAAAATACGCTATATTATGGACAGGATTTGGTTTTTTTCTGAAAATTTCGATAATAAAAACGGCAAAAATTAACAAAACATAAACCGCTAAAATTATTATTGCCAAATAAAACAGTTTGGAATTGATAAATGCCAAATCGTTTTTCAAATGTAATAAAAAATTACCAACAAAAAGTAAAAAACTGCCCAAAGCCCCAATCCACGCCAAAGTATTAACATTTTCCTGTTTGGCTGTCAGTTTGTGAAATTCGTAAGTTGTTAAAACGCAGAGAGTTGCAAAAATAGCTGCAAAAACAAAATCATTTATCAATATTGCGCAAATAATCAACGCAACATAAACAATTCCGCTTAAAGTTCTGACAATTAGTGTTTTTTTATCCATTAGATTTTTATTTTGCAAAATTTATGACGAAATTTCGTCTTTTTCTTTTCTTTTTGTTTTTTCTTTCTTTTTATCCGGTTTTTCGCTGCTGCTGTTCATTGCCATCAATTCATCTCCACGTGAAATCCATGGGCGTTTGCCAAAAATACGTTCGAGGTCATCTGCAAAAATTACTTCTTTATCTATCAGTAATTCAGCAAGTTGATTGTGTCCTTCGGCATTTTCGCGCAGAATTTGTTTTGCACGTTCATATTGTTCCGCCACAATGTTTTTCGCCTCCAAGTCAATCAATTCGGCGGTTTTTTCACTGTACGGCTTTGTGAAACCATAATCAGACTGCCCCGACGAATCGTAATAACTCATATTTTCGAGTTTTTTACTCATTCCAAAATATGCCACCATCGCATAAGCGCGTTTGGTAACGCGTTCAAGGTCGTTGAGCGCGCCTGTGGAAATTTCTCCCAGAAAAACTTCTTCGGCAGCGCGCCCGCCCAAAGTTGCGCAAAGTTCGTCTTTAATATGCTCAATATTAGTCAGTTGGCGTTCTTCGGGCAAATACCAAGCCGCGCCAAGAGCCTCACCGCGCGGAACAATCGTAACTTTCACTAACGGATTGGCATATTGAATTTTCCACGAAATTGTGGCGTGACCTGCCTCGTGGTAAGCGATTGATTTTTTCTCGTGCAAAGTTGTGATTTTGGTTTTCTTTTCCAATCCGCCGACAATTCTATCAACTGCATCCATAAAATCTTGTTTATCAACGCTTTTCTTGTCGTGCCGAGCGGCAATCAACGCCGCCTCATTGCAAACGTTGGCAATGTCAGCACCCGAAAATCCGGGAGTTTGTTTTGCCAAAAAATCAATATCAAGGGTTTTGGCAATTTTCAATGGACGAAGATGAACAAGAAAAATTTCTTTACGCTCCTGAATATCAGGCAAATCAACGTGAATTTGTCGGTCGAATCTGCCTGCACGCAGCAATGCTTTATCCAAAATATCGGCGCGGTTTGTGGCGGCAAGAATTATAATTCCAGAATTTGTACCAAAACCGTCCATTTCCGTAAGAAGTTGATTTAAAGTACTTTCGCGTTCATCATTGCCCGAAAAACGAATATTGCTCGCACGCGACCGACCGACAGCATCAATTTCGTCAATAAAAATAATGCATGGCGATTTGTCTTTTGCCTGACGGAACAAATCGCGCACGCGGCTTGCACCCACGCCAACAAACATTTCCACAAAATCAGAGCCCGAAATTGAGAAAAACGGCACATCTGCCTCGCCTGCTACCGCTTTGGCTAACAAGGTTTTACCAGTTCCCGGAGGACCGACAAGCAACGCGCCTTTGGGAATTTTCCCTCCAAGTTCGGTAAATTTTGCAGGTTTTTTCAAAAATTCTACTATCTCTTTCACTTCCTGCTTTGCGCCCGAAAGCCCTGCAACGTCTTTAAACGTGATTTTA